>NZ_JAZHLK010000003.1:0-151482 GCF_036549515.1 Aurantimonas sp. E1-2-R+4
CGTGTGAAGGGGAACCGGTGCTGCCATGACAAACCTCCGTTTGTCACAGTGATTCAGAATTCTGTCAGCTTGGGAATCCCCGAAGAGTCGGCCTTCGCTCCCGTTGGTATAACAAGCTAAAAGATGGCGACCCGGACGCGATGCAGATGCCACCGTCGACTACGCGAAGTTCCGTTTTTAGGAGATGCGACGCGTCGGCCCGAATACATCTCGAAACTGTTGGTGTGACGCTACCCTAGCCAGATCGCGGCTCACACAGTAGTCAGGATCGCGATTTCAACGACGGACCCCATCATGACAGATTACGACGTTCTCACGATCGGCAACGCGATCGTCGACATCATCGCGCGCGCCGACGACGGTTTTCTCGAACGCGAGGCGATCCAGAAGGGCGGCATGACGCTCATCGATACCGAGCGCGCCGAGCATCTCTACGGTGTCATGGGTCCCGGCATCGAAATGTCCGGCGGCAGCGCCGGCAACACCGTCGCCGGTCTCGTCAGCCTCGGCGGAACCGGTGCCTATTTCGGCAAGGTCTCCAACGACCAACTCGGCGAAATCTTCGCCCACGACATCCGCGCCCTCGGCGTCCACTACGCCACCAAGCCGCTCGACGGTCATCCGCCGACGGCCCGCTCGATGATCCTGGTCACGCCGGACGGCCAGCGCTCGATGAATACCTATCTCGGCGCCTGCGTCGAGCTCGGCCCGGAGGATATCGATCCGGCCGTCGTCGCGGCCGCGAAGGTCACCTATTTCGAGGGCTATCTATGGGATCCGCCGCGCGCCAAGCAGGCGATCGTCGAGGCGGCGCGGATCGCCCACGACAATGGCCGCGAGGTCGCGATGACGCTGTCCGACGCGTTCTGCGTCCATCGCTACCGGGACGAATTCCTCGACCTCATGCGCTCGGGCACCGTCGACATCGTCTTCGCCAATGAGAGCGAGGCGCTGTCGCTTTACGAAGTGAACGATCTCGACAGCGCGCTCGACCAGCTGGCGAAGGACACCAAACGCTTCTGCGCCGTGACCCGCAGCGAAAAGGGCTGCATCGTCGTCGAGGGCGACCAGCGCATTGCGGTGCCGGCGCTGGCGATCCCCGAAATCCTCGACACCACAGGCGCGGGCGACCTTTTCGCCAGCGGTTTCCTGCGCGGCTATACGATGGGTCTCGACCACGAGCAGAGCGCCCGGCTTGGCGTCGCCGCCGCCGGCCACATCATCGGGCAGATCGGCCCGCGTCCGCAGACGCCATTGAAGGATCTGCCGGACGTGAAGGCGGTGCTCGGCGGCTGACCACGCGGTTGCGGCCGGCCCATCGCTCAGGCGGTGCGCCGGTCACGGTCGGGAAGAGTGCTTGCGACGTCATTTCGAACGCTGTGAGGGATACGCGACATGCTCAGATGGGGAATCTTGTCGACCGCCAAGATCGCGCGGGAGCATTTGATGCCGGCGATCGGCAAGGCAACCAATGCTTCGCTGGCGGCGATCGCCAGCCGCGATCTTGAGCGCGCGCAAGAGGTCGCGGCTGCCTTCGGCATCCCGCGCGCCTATGGCAGCTATGACGAACTGCTTGCATCTCCCGATGTCGATGCGATCTATGTGCCGCTGCCGACGGCCCAGCATACGGAATGGACCCTAAAGGCGATCGCGGCGGGAAAGCATGTGCTCTGCGAGAAGCCGATGGGCATGACCGCCGCGGACATCGACCGCATCATCGCGGCGGCAAAGGACGCAAGAGTCGTCGTGTCCGAAGCCTTCATGGTCACCTATCACCCGCAATGGGCCAAGGTGCGCGAGCTCATCGCCGACGGCGCGATCGGGCGACTGATCCATGTGGAGGCGTCGTTCAGCTACCACAATGTCGACCCCGCCAACATGCGCAACCGGCCGGAACTCGGCGGCGGCGCTCTCCGCGACATCGGTGTCTATCCGCTCGTCACCGCGCGCTTCGCGACCGGCAAGGAGCCGGTGCGTGTCCGAGCCAAGGTCGTGACCGACGACGCGTTCGGCACCGACTCTTTCGTGACCGGCACGGTCGACTTCGGCGATTTCGAGATGAGCGTCTATCTCGGGACCCGCATGGCGCAGCGCCAGACCATCGTCTTTCATGGCGAGGATGGCTTTATCGAGCTTGCGGCACCGTTCAATGCCAGCCTCTACGACGGCGACAAGGTGCTGCTGCACGATCGCGACCACCGGCTGACGCAGACCTTCCGCTTTCCGGGGGCGGATCAGTACCGCCTGCAGGTCGAGGCGTTCGGCCAGGCGGTGGACGGAAACGGCAGCGTTTTCCCGCTGGAATCCAGCCGCCGCAACCAGGCCGCGATCGACGCGCTGTTTACGGCCGGGCAAACGGGCGATTGGGTAACGCTAGCCTGACCGGCGGCCATGAAATCGGCACATCCTGTCGCGAGATTGTCAGCGCTATCGTGACGCAGGACCACGTCGCGCGGATCGTGCGCGGCAAGCCTCGGGCTATCCGGCGCGCGTAGCATCGGCGACGTCATCCAGCTTGAGGGACCATCCATGCGGCCTGCTTCACCAACGCGTCGCGCGGCAGCCGGTATCGCGGCCACGCTGGCGTTTCTGACCGCGGCCGGACAGGCGTCCGCCGAGCCGAACGCGAAACAGGTCTTCAGCGCCCAGCACACGGCGGCGGCGCTTCCGGCGGAGAGCCTCGGCTTCTACACCAAGGGGTGCCTCGCGGGCGGCGCGCAGCTTGCCGCCGATGGGCCGACCTGGCAGGCGATGCGTCTGTCGCGCGACCGGCATTACGGCCTCCCGACGACGGTCGCCTTCATCGAGAACCTGTCCCGCGAAGCGGCCCGGCGCGGCATCTGGCCAGGACTTCTGGTCGGCGACATGTCGCAGCCGCGCGGCGGCCCGATGCCCTCGGGGCACAGTTCCCACCAGATCGGCCTCGATCTCGACATCTGGCTGCAGCCGATGCCGACCCCGCGCCTCACCGCCGCGGCACGGGAGGATTTCCCGTTCCGCTCGGTCCTGAAGAAAGGCACCTTCCAGGTCGATGATCGGATCTGGAATTCGCGCTACCACGATCTGATCAAGCTCGCCGCCGAAGATGCCAAGGTGCAGCGGATTTTCGTCCATCCGGGCATCAAGAAGAAGCTCTGCGAGACGGCCGGCGACGACCGCGCCTGGCTGAACAAGGTGCGGCCCTATTACGGCCATCACGAGCACTTCCACGTCCGGCTGTTCTGCCAGCCCGGATCGCCGAATTGTACCGAGCAGAAATCCACTGGTCGGGGCGATGGCTGCGGCGATCTCGACTGGTGGTTCAACACGGCCCTGCAGCCGCCACCGCCGAACGCCAAGCCGGCGAAACCCAAGCCGGAGATGACCCTGGCCGACCTACCTCGCCAGTGCCGCGCGGTGGCGAATGCGCCGGCGATGGGCTCGACGGGCAGCATGATCGCTGCGACGAGCACGAGGGCCACTGCCGCCGCTGTCGGGCTCGCCTATGCGCCCTCTGGTTCCATACCAATTCCGACGAACCGGCCGACTCGCTGACCCGGCCGCAACCAGTTTGTTTTGCGTTCGTCACGGCAGTGTCCTATGTCGATCGGCATACGAATCGATTGAAGCGGACATCCTATGGAACAACGGCGTGACGGCACGGACGCGTTGAAATTTCCGATCCTGATCGGCGATATCGGCGGCACCAATGCACGCTTCGCGCTGCTTCTCGATTCCTTCGCCGAGCCCAAGATGTTCCCAGTCATCCAGACCGCCGATTTCGAGACGGTCGACGACGCCATCCAGGCGACCGTGCTCGACAAGACATCGGTGCAGCCGAAATCGGCAGTGCTGGCCGTCGCGGGACCGATCGACGGCGACGAGATCGACCTCACCAACTCGCCCTGGGTCATTCGTCCCCAACAGATGCTGGCCGGGCTTGGCATCAAGGAAGTGATCGTCGTCAACGATTTCGAGGCGCAGGCGCTGGCGATCTCCTCGCTCGGCGAGCAATCGCGGACGCAGATCGGCGGCGGTGAGGTCCATGAAGGCGCCAGCCGGGTTGTGGTAGGCCCGGGCACCGGCCTCGGTGTCGCGGGCCTCGTGCGGGCGCGCAACATGTGGATTCCGGTCGCCGGCGAAGGCGGCCACATCGACCTTGGACCGCGCACCGAGCGGGATCTGGCGATCTGGCCGCATCTGGAGACCATCGAAGGTCGGGTGTCGGGCGAACAGGTGCTATGCGGACGCGGGCTGGTCAATCTCTACCGCGCCATCGCGGCGGCGGACGGGGCGGAGCCGGTCCACACGACACCGGCCGAGATCACCGAAGCGGCAGTCAACCAAAAAGACCCCCTTTCGATCGAGGCGGTCGATCTGTTCGCCACCTATCTCGGGCGGGTTGCCGGCGATCTGGCGCTGATCTTCATGGCGCGCGGTGGCGTCTTCATCGCCGGCGGCATCTTCCAGCGCATCATCCCGATCCTCAAGTCCGAGCAACTCCGCGCCGCCTTCGAGGATAAGGCACCGCATTCCGCGCTGATGCGCGATATCCCGCTATTCGTCGTCACCGAGCCGCTCGCCGCGCTCGCGGGACTCGCCACATACGCCCGCACGCCGCGCTTCTTCGGCCTCGAGACGACGGGGCGGCGCTGGGCCGTCTGAGCGGGTAGCCGGCAGACCCACGCTTCGGGATACGATGACAAGATGTCCGGCCATTGCCCGCCAACCTTGAGGCGCTACCTCGCAAGCGACGCAAAGCCGTTTAGAGCATCGGACCCAAAAGTGGCATCCGGTTTTTGGATCCTTCCGATGCTCAATCAAAATATTGGAGCGTCCTTTGTGCGTTCGAATGGACGCAGGACGCTCCAAAGCGAAGGACATTCCGCATGGCGCTGAAAGTCGCGGTCCAGATGGACCATGTCGCCTCGATCTCGATCAAGGGCGATTCCACCTTCGCGCTCTGTCTCGAGGCGCAGAACCGCGGCCACCAACTGTTCCACTACACGCCCGAGCAGCTCTCGATGCGTGGCGGCCAGGTCACCGCGCGGGTCGAGGCGATGGAGTTGCGCGAGGAAGAGGGCAACCATTTCTCCCTCGGGCCATCCGAGAAAGTCGATCTGGCGGCGATGGATGTCGTCCTGCTGCGCCAGGATCCGCCCTTCGACATGGCCTACATCACCTCCACCCACATCCTGGAGCGCATTCATCCGAAGACATTGGTGGTCAACAATCCGGCCTCGGTGCGCAACGCGCCGGAGAAGATCTTCGTCATGGAATTCGCCGATCTGATGCCGGAGACGCTGATCACCAAGGACCCGGAGGAGGTTGCGACCTTTCGCGCCGAGTTCGGCGAAATCGTCATGAAGCCACTCTACGGCAATGGCGGCGCCGGCGTCTTCCACTTGAGAAAGGACGACCGCAACCTGACGTCGTTCATGGAAACCTTCGGCGTGCTGTTCCGCGAGCCGTATATCGTGCAGCGCTATCTCGACGACGTGCGCAAGGGCGACAAGCGCATCATCCTCGTCGACGGGGAGTATGCCGGCGCCATCAACCGGGTTCCCGCCGAAACCGACACGCGCTCCAACATGCATGTGGGCGGCACGGCCACCGCGACCGAACTGACGGCGCGCGAGCGCGACATCTGCAAGCGGATCGGCCCGGCGCTGAAGGAGCGAGGCCTCTTGTTCGTGGGTATCGACGTCATCGGCGACTATCTGACCGAGATCAACGTCACGTCGCCGACCGGCATCCGCGAGGTAAAGCGCTTCGGTGGTGCCGACATCGCCGCGCTTCTGTGGAACGCGATCGAGGCCAAGCGCTGATGCAACGACAATCCTGAACGGCGGATAACAATCTTGTTCCGGAACCGTTTGGGTAAACCATGGCTTACTGACCGCGACACTAGATATCCATCTCAGCTTCGCGAGGTCATGCCATGAACAAGATGCTACTCGGATTGCTCGCCGTCGTCGGCGGCTTCGCCCTTCCGGCAACGGCCGACGCCGCGGCGCGGGCCATCGCCACCGCCGACGTCAATCTGCGCGCCGGCCCCTCCACCCGTTACCCGGCGGTCGACGTCGTCGGGGGCGGCGACAGGGTCCGCGTCTACGGGTGCCTGGAGAACCGCTCCTGGTGCGACGTCGGCTATGACGGCCAGCGCGGCTGGATGTCGTCGAACTATCTGGCCTATGCCGGCGGCCCCCGCCGCTACACCGGCGAACGCGCGATCCGGGCGATCGAGGCACCGGTGATCAGCTTCTCCATCGGCGGCTATTGGGACGACCACTATCGCGCCCGCCGCTTCTATCGCGAGCGCGACCGCTATGACGGCATCTACGGCCCGCGTTATCGCCGCGACCGGGACCGGATCGAGGATCGCGACCGCTTCGACGATCGGGACGATGTCCGCCGCGAACGCCGGGCGGAGCGTCGCCGCGAACTCCGTCAGGAAGAGCGTCGGGACGATCGCCGCGAGTTCCGCCAGGAGCGCCGCGACGACGTCCGGATCGAGAGGCGCGACGAGCGCCGGGAGCGCATCGAAGAGCAGCCGGAACCGATTGTTCCGCTCTATCGTGTGAACTGATCCTTCCATCCCATGACATCAACGAGGCGCGGCCACCCCCGCGCCTCGTTTCGTTTTGAACACACTACCGGCATGCGGACCGAATCCGCACCGGCGGCGCTTCACCTCTGCTCAGCCGGGCGATAAGCTACACGGATTACAGCCGCGCTATTCTCGCCGGGGGCCCGCCGCTCCGACCCGTGTGCCCGACCTGCCGCAATCCTCGAGGAGTGCCATTGCAGACCGCCGACCGCGAGGCCCCGCCCCATGCACCGTTCCTGCCGCTCGACGGAGTCGACGTCTGGCTGACCTTCCTGCCCGACGTTGCGCCGGCATTGCACGCGCCCTATCGCGCGCTTCTCGACGCGGGCGAACGCCAGCGCTATGAGCGCTACCGCGTCGATGGGGCGCGCGAAGAGTTCCTGGTCGGCAAGGCGCTCCTCCGCGCCACCTTGTCGCGCTACCGGCCCGTCCCGCCCGATGCCTGGCGCTTTACGGCGAACCGCTACGGCCGGCCGGACATTTCCGGTGGCGACGACGGACTTACCTTCAATCTTTCGCACACCCGCGGCCTCGCGGCGCTCGCCGTCGCCCGGCATTGCGATCTCGGCGTCGATGTCGAGACGGTCGGCCGCGACAGTGCCGTCCGGGATCTTGCCGGCCGCTACTTTTCGCCCGCAGAGGCGACCTACGTGCGCGCCGCCGACGGCCCGGACCTGCGCGAGCGCTTCTTCGCCTTCTGGACGCTCAAGGAAGCCTATATCAAGGCGCGCGGCATGGGGCTGGCACTGCCGCTCGACGGCTTCTCCTTCGATCTGGAAGGCGAAACGCCGACGATCGGATTCGCGCCGAGCTGCCCGGACGATCCCGCCCGCTGGACCTTTCTCAGGCGGCGGGTTTCCGCCGAGCACAGGCTGGCGCTCGCGGTCTCGCCACGGGATCGCCTGCCGCCGATCCGCTTTCTCAGAACGGTGCCGCTGACCGACCTGATCGAAGAGCTCGAACCCGTCGTTATGCCGCTGGATGCGATGGCGATGAGTAACGCGGATGCGGGCGGGCCAGCCTCGTGAAACTCTTCGCCGTTGGCGATCTGCATCTCGGCCATCCGACCAACCGCGAGGCGATCCACACGATCAAGGCACGACCGGACGACTGGTTGATTCTGGCCGGCGACGTTGGCGAGACCGAACGCCATCTGGATCTGGCGTTCGACGCCCTGCAGCCGAAATTCAAACAGCTCGTCTGGGTGCCGGGCAATCACGAACTCTGGTCGATCGCCTCGCGAGGAACCGCGCTCCGCGGCGAAGCCCGCTACCAGCGCTTCGTCGCTCTCTGCCGCGAGCGCGGTGTGCTGACGCCCGAAGACCCCTATCCGGTCGCCGAAATCGACGGCACGCTTGTACGGATCGTGCCGATGTTCCTGCTCTACGATTATTCGTTCCGGCCGGACTATGTGCCGCTGGACGCCGCCGTCGCCTGGGCGCGGGAAGCCGGTATCCGCTGCGCCGACGAGCAGCTTCTGTCGCCGGCACCCTTCGACAGCCGGAGCGCGTGGTGCGCGGCGCGCTGCGACCTCACCGAACAGCGGCTGGAAGCGCTCGACGACGGGCTGCCGACCGTGCTGATCAATCACTGGCCATTGCGCGAGGAGCTGGCCCGCCTGCCGCGCATTCCGCGCTTTTCGCTCTGGTGCGGCACGCGGCGAACCGAAAACTGGCACACACGCTTTGCCGCCCGCGCGGTGATCTCCGGCCACATCCACATCCGCTCCAGCCGGATGATCGACGGCGTCGTCTTCGAAGAGGTCTCGCTCGGCTATCCGAAGCAATGGCACGGCCGCATCGAACCGGACGAGGCGGTGCGAAGGATCAGTTTTCCAGGGCGGACTATTTAGCAGAAAGACGTTCGCCGGTTTGACCAACCGGCGCCATTCCATGCGTCGCCATACATCGTTCGGCAGACCATCTTTGAGCGCAATGATGTAAACCGGGCGAAAGAAACCCTCATGACAACCACCACCCTTTCGGAACCACTCGGCACGAGTGAACGGCGTGTAGCCGGCCCCGCCGTTTTGACCGCCTCCGGCCTCGTGCTGCTGGGGGCCCTCGTGCTCGCCTTCGGCTATGGTCCGGGCATCGCAGCCCTGTTCGTGGTCGGCGGTGCTTTCGGCCTCGTCCTCTACCATGCTGCCTTCGGCTTCACCTCGGCCTGGCGCAATCTCATTCGCGATGGCCGTGGCCGTGGCCTTCGCGCCCAGATGGTGATGCTTGCCGTTGCCGTCGCGCTGTTCTTTCCGGCCCTGGCAGCTGGCAGCCTGTTCGGTCAACCGGTCGCCGGCTTCGTGTCGCCGATCGGCGTGTCTGTGCTCGTCGGCGCTTTCATCTTCGGCATCGGCATGCAGCTGGGCGGCGGCTGCGCCTCCGGTACGCTTTACACTGCCGGCGGCGGCAATGCCCGAATGCTGATCACCCTGTTCTTTTTCATCGTCGGCTCGGTGCTGGCGACAGTCCATTTCGACTGGTGGACGGCATTGCCGGCCTTTGCACCCGTCTCGATCGTGACGGTCTTCGGCGCACCGGTCGCGATCGTCCTGTCCTTCGCCTTGTTCGCCGCGATCGCCCTCGTCACGGTTCTGGTGGAAAGGCGCCGTCACGGCACCCTGGAGCGCGCCGAACACAGTCCGCATACCGGCTTGTCGCGCTTCGCCCGTGGCCCCTGGCCCCTGATAGCCGGCGCGGTTCTGCTCGCCCTTCTCAATTTCGTCACCTTGGCGCTGGCCGGCCGGCCCTGGGGCATCACCTCGGCATTCGCCCTTTGGGGAGCGAAGGGCGCGCAGCTCTTCGGTATCGATCCGACGGCCTGGGCCTATTGGCAGCAGCCCGGCAATGCCACCGCGCTGTCTTCCAGCGTCTTCTCCGACGTCACTTCGGTGATGAATTTCGGCATCATTCTCGGCGCCCTGCTAGCCTCCGCGCTCGCCGGGCGCTTGGCGCCGAACTTCGCCATTCCGCGCCGTTCGGTCCTGGCCGCGGTGATCGGCGGGCTGCTACTGGGCTACGGCGCCCGGATCGCCTTCGGCTGCAACATCGGGGCCTATTTCGGCGGCATCGCCTCGGGCAGCCTGCACGGTTGGCTCTGGCTTGCCGCCGCCTATCTCGGGTCGATGCTCGGCGTGCGCTTGCGGCGGTTCTTCTTCGTCGACGAGCGCCCCGGCGTGGCCAAGACGGCCTGACGAATCTTAAAGCTCGCGACGACAGGTCCCACGATTGAGCCCATCCCCTCCACCGGCTTCCTGAAGCGCCACGGCATCATGCCGCGGCGTTTTCGTAGTCGGCGACAAGGAAAATAATCACGCAGACGACTCCGCTTGACTCTCCCATCACCCTCTGGAATCTATAGGAACATATCACGAACAAAACCTCTTATCCAGAGGCTAGACGGCCGCAAACCCTTGCGGCCGAAGGAGATCCTATGGCTGTCAGCGATGCTTGGCCGGCCCGGCTGGCGGACATCCCCTCGGCGCGGACGCGGTCCGCGGCGAATGACGCGACGGCGGCCGGTTCTAGGAATTCGGCCCTTGCCCGGTTACGCGAACAGATCGCCCGAATCGAGGGCCAGCCGGTCGCCCGCCTGGAGCCAGCGGACGAAACGGCGACGGCGAAGGCCACCAAGCCGGCACGCCGCAGCGCGCTCAAACTGCATTCCCTCGGCTGCGCGACGGCCGACGCGGCGCTCGGCGGCGGCTTTCCGGCCGCCGGCCTGACCGAAATCCATCTCGACGAAACCCGCGACGGCGGAACGCTGGCCGGCTTTGCGCTTGCCCTGGCCATCCGCTTCGGCGCCCGGCCGGACAAGCCGCTTTTGTGGATCGGCGACAGCCTGGCCTTTTCGGAAGCCGGCCTGCCCTATTGGCCCGGCCTTGCCGGCTTCGGCCTCGATCCGAGCGCACTTTGCATAGTGCGAACCCGCCGGCTGGAAGACGCGGCCTGGGCCGGCGAGGAGGCCGCCGCCTCGTCGGCGCTGACGATGGCAATCCTGGAAGTGCGCGGCAATCCGGCGCGGCTCGGCCTCGACGGCACGCGGCGACTGCATTTTCGCGCGCGTGAGGCCGGCCTGCCGTTCCTGCTCTTGCGCCAGAGCGCCCGCGCCGAGGCGACGGCGGCGCCGCTCAGGCTGCGCGTGCGGCCATCGCCGGCGGCTTTCGTTCCCGACCTCGCCAATCATCAAAAGCTCATCGGCCATCCGGTGTTCGCCGTCACGGTCGAAAAATCCCGCGATGGCCGGCCGCGGCATTTCAGTCTGGAGTGGAACCCCCATGAGCGACGTTTCGACCCGCTTCGCCCAGAGCGTGCAACCGCGCTTCCTCGCCCTCTCGCTGCCGCGCCTGTCGACCGACCGGATCCGGCGCGAGACGCTGGGTCGCTCGTGGCGCTCCAGCGCGCGTCGTGAGGATAGCGCGCATTTACCCTCGGTTCCGGGCAAAACCGGGATCGATCGGGGCCGGCTCGATACCGTCCTGCGGCCGCCGAACCGCGCGCGCTACGAGACACGCGGCCTCGCCGAAGTCACCTCGGAAGGGGCGGCCGGCGACACGCCGATGGCGCCGCTGGCGCTGTACGAGACGGTCGCCAACGCCAACCGGATCGCTGCTGTCTGCGAGCGGGCGGAGGCCGGCGGGGTATCCCCGGGGGTCGGACTGGCCGAAGCGCGGGCGCGGTTTCCCGGCCTAGCGATCATCCTCGCCGATCCGCCGGCCGACGCGCGGTTGCTGACAGCCCTTGCCGACTGGTGCGACCGCTACACGCCCCTCGTCGCCCTCGACCCGCCGCATGGCCTTTTCCTCGACATTTCCGGCTGCGCCCATCTGTTCGGCGGCGAAAAAGCGCTGATGGACAACCTCCTCGCCCGCCTGTTCCAGCAAGGGTTCGCGGCGTCGGCCGCGATTGCCAGCCATGCCGGCACGGCGCTTGCCCTGGTCGGCCCCGGCGCCACCAGCATTATTGCGGCGGGCGCGGAACAGGCTGCGATCGCACCGCTGCCCGTCGCCGCGCTGCGGCTCGATGCGACGCTGACCGCCATGCTGCGGCGGCTCGGTCTCAAAACGGTCGGGTCGCTGTTGTCGCTGCCGCGCGCTGGATTGGCCCGGCGCTTCGGCGAGGATCTTTTGACCCGCCTCGATGAAGCGGCTGGCCGGGTCTTTCGGCCGATCAGACCCCGCCGGCCGATCCCCGAGCTTGCCGCCGAGCGCCGGCTGTTCGAGCCGATCAGCCGGATCGAGGATGTCGAGCGCGTCCTTTTCCTCCTCGCCGAACGGTTGCGGGACGATCTGGCGCGCCGCGGCGTCGGCGCCCGGCGGCTCGAACTGTCGCTGTTTCGCGTCGACGGACAGGTCAACCGGCTCGCCGTCGGCGCCTCGCGGCCGGTACGCGAGCCGGGCCATGTGCAACGCCTGTTTCGCGAGCGCATGAAGGGCCTCGGCGAAGAGTTCGACGCCGGCTACGGCTACGATCTCGTCAAGCTGGCGGTGTTCGAAGCCGCGCCGATGCCGGACGTGCAGACGGATCTGTCCGGCGCCGACGCGGCCGTCGACGCTTTCGGCGGCCTCATCGACCGGCTCGGCGCCCGCCTGGGCGAGGCCAGCGTCCTGCGGATCGAAGCCGCCGACAGCCACTGGCCGGAGCGGGCCGAGTGCTGGCGACCGGTGGGCGCCGGCAATGTCGGCCCCCTCGCGGCCCGGCAGAGCCCTGCGCCAGCTGGCGCGCCCCGGCCGGTCCGTTTGCTCGCCCTGCCGGAGCCCATCGAGGCAAGCTTCGAGGTGCCGGACGGCGCGCCGCTGCAATTTCGCTGGCGCCGGGCGCTGCACATCGTGCGCCGGGCCGAGGGGCCGGAGCGCATCGGCGTCGAATGGTGGCGGGACGCGGGCGAGGCCGCGCGCGACTATTACCGGATCGAGGATGCCGACGGCCGCCGCTTCTGGCTGTTTCGAGCCGGCTGGGCCGACCCGGCGGTCGATCCCGAATGGCAGCGGCCGGCCCCGCGTCCGGCCTGGTATCTGCACGGAATCTTCGCATGACACCCGCGCCGGCCCCGCCCGCATTCGCCGAACTCGGCGTCGCCAGCTGCTTCTCTTTCCTGCGCGGCGCCTCGCAGCCGGAGGAACTGGTCGTCACCGCCTACCGGCTCGGCCTCAGCGGCATCGGCCTTGCCGACCGCAACACCGTCGCCGGGGTGGTGCGCGCCCATCAGGCGGCGCGAGAAGCCGGCCTTGCCTACGCACCCGGCGCCCGGCTGGTCTTTTCCGACGACACTCCCGACATTCTGGCCTATCCGCGCGATCGCGCCGGCTGGGGCCGGCTCTGCCGCTTGCTCAGCCTCGGCAACCTGCGAACCCGCAAGGGCGATTGCGTCCTGCATCTGTCCGACTTGCTCGAATGGGGTGACGGCCTCAATCTCGCTGCCCTGGCTCCGGCGGAACTCGGCCATGACGAGAAAGCCGGAGCGGACCTCGCCGAAGCCCGCCTCGCCCGCGCCCTCCAGGCGCTCGCCTCGGCCTTTCCAGGCGCCGTGCGGCTTGCCGCCGCGCTGGCCCATGACGGGCTCGACCAGCGCCGCTTCGCCCGCGCCGCCCGCCTTGCGGAGCAACGCGGCACGCCGCTGATGGCGACCAACCACGTCTTCCACCATGCGCCGGGTCGAAGGCGGCTGCAGGACGTAATGACCGCGATCCGCGAGCATGTGCCGCTGGCCGAGGCCGGGCGCCTTTTGTCGCGCAACGCCGAACGGCATTTGAAGGCCCCGGACGAGATCGCCCGGCTGTTTCGCGCCTATCCGGGAGCCGTCGAGACCGCCAATGGCTTCTTCGCCGAACTCGATTTCGACCTGAAGAGCCTTCGCTACAAATATCCGGACGAAGCCCTCAAGCTGGCCCGCACCCCGGCGGAAGAACTGCGCTTTCTCGCCCATGACGGCGCCAAATGGCGCTATCCCGAGGGCGTTCCGGCGAGCGTCACCCGGCAGATCGACTATGAGCTTCAGATCATCGGGGAGCTGAAATACGAGCCGTATTTCCTCACCGTCCACCACATCGTCGAATTCGCCCGCTCCCAAGGCATTTTGTGCCAGGGACGCGGCTCGGCGGCCAATTCGGTGGTGTGCTTCTGCATCGGCATCACCGAGGTCTCGCCAGAACGCGCCGGATTGTTGTTCGAACGGTTCATCTCGTCGGATCGGCGCGAGCCGCCCGACATCGACATCGACTTCGAGCACGAGCGCCGCGAGGAGGTGATTCAGTACATCTACGATCATTACGGCCGGGACAACGCCGCCATCGCCGCCACTGTCATCACCTATCGCGCCCGTTCGGCCGCCCGCGAGGTCGGTAAGGCCTTCGGCCTGTCGGAAGACGCGGTCTCGGCGCTGTCCGGATCGGTCTGGGGCTACCATTCCTCCGATCTCGGGGAGCGCGAAGCCGCGGCGGCCGGTTTGACGGCCGAGGATCCGACCACGACGAATGTCCTCCACTTCGCCACCGAGCTCGCCGGCTTTCCCCGGCATCTGTCCCAGCATGTCGGCGGCTTCGTCATCACCAGGGGCCGCATCGACGAAGTCGTGCCGATCCTCAACACCGGCATGGACGGGCGCACCATCGTCGAATGGGACAAGGACGATCTCGACGCACTCGGCATCCTGAAGATCGACATTCTCGCCCTCGGCATGCTGTCGTGCCTGCGCCGCGGCTTCGATCTGCTTGAAAGCCATTACGGCGTGACGCTCAGCCTCGCCGATCTGTCGTTGGCGGCGGACGACGCGCCGACCTACCGGATGGCCCAGCGGGCCGACACGCTCGGCGTCTTCCAGATCGAAAGCCGGGCGCAGATGTCGATGCTGCCGAAGCTCAGGCCCGAATGCTTCTACGATCTCGTCATCGAGGTGGCGATCGTGCGGCCCGGCCCGATCCAGGGCGACATGGTCCACCCCTATCTCAGGCGCAAGATGGGCATCGAGCCGGTCAGCTATCCGAAGGAGGAGCTGCGCGAGGTGCTCGGCCGCACCCTCGGCGTACCGCTGTTCCAGGAACAGGCGATGCGGATCGCCATCGTCGCCGCCGGCTTCACGCCGAACGAGGCGGACAAGCTGCGCCGCGCCATGGCGACGTTTCGCCGGGTTGGCACCATCCACACCTTCCAGAAGAAGCTGGTCGAGGGGATGGTCGCGCGCGGCTATGAGCGCGACTTCGCCGAACGCTGCTTCAAGCAGATCGAGGGTTTTGGCGAATACGGCTTTCCCGAAAGCCACGCCGCCTCCTTCGCGCTGCTCGTCTATGCCTCCTGCTGGCTGAAATGCCATTATCCCGACGTCTTCGCCGCCGCGCTTTTGAACGCCCAGCCGATGGGCTTCTATGCCCCGGCGCAGATCGTCCGCGACGCCAGAGAGCACGGCGTCGACATCCGGCCGGTCGACGTCAATCATTCCGCCTTCGACCAGACGCTGGAGGCGGCCCGCTTCGATCCCGGCGGCATGAAGGCCCGGCATTTGGAGATGCGGGAGGCCATCCGGACCCGTCACGCCGTCCGTCTCGGCTTTCGCCAGGTCAAGGGACTCGGCGCAGAGGAGATGGCGGTGCTGGTCGCGGCGCGCGGGCCGGGCTACGATTCGATCCGCGATCTGTGGCTGCGTTCGGGGCTGAAACGCGCGACGATCGAACGGCTGGCCGACGCCGACGCCTTCGGCTCACTGGGCCTCAGCCGCCGCGACGCGCTGTGGGCCTGCCGGGCGCTCGATCCGAACGGCGCGGCCGAGCGCCTGCCGCTGTTCGAGCGCGCTTCAGCCAAGGATCTGCAGGACGAACCCGACGCGCATCTTCCGCCGATGCCGGTCGGCGAGGAGGTGTTCAACGACTACCGCTTCCTGTCGCTCTCCCTGAAGGCGCATCCGGTCTCCTTCGTGCGCGCCGCGCTGGAACGGAGACGCGTGCTGGCCAACGAGACGCTGGCAACGCTGCGTTCGGGCAGCTGCGTCGCGGTCGCGGGGCTCGTCCTCATCCGCCAACGGCCGGGCTCGGCCAAGGGCGTGATCTTCATGACCATCGAGGACGAGACCGGCATCGCCAACATCATCGTCTGGCCGAAAATCTTCGAGCGCTTACGTCCGGTCGTCCTCGGCGCGCGCTTCGTCAAGGTGACGGGACGAATGCAGTCCGACCGGGGGGTGATCCATGTCGTCGCCGACGACATCGAAGATCTGACGCCGCTGCTGATCGCCAGCGGCGACGTCCCCGCGGTCGGCGAGGCCGAAATGGACGAAAACTCCGAGGTCGTCGCCTCGCTCGGGGCCGCGCTGGCCCGGGCCGACGAAATCCGCCGACCGGTCGACGAACAGCGCGGTCAGGCAAGACTGCTTGCCCGCCACCGCTCCATGCTCGCGACACCCGACCCGGCGCATCGTCCAGGCCTTGCCGATCGGTCCGTGCGACAGGTGCTGCCGAAGGGGCGGAATTTTCAATGAGCGAACCGCGATGCCCCTTAGGCGCGCGATCGATCGCCGGTTCACCAATCAGGCTCTGGCCGAATCCGACGACCTTGCTATCTTCGCGCTGACGCCGTCGAAATGTTCCGCGACGCCGAACGACAGGGGGACCCATGCCGGAATCGCGGCCGACCACAGGCCGACCGCAACGGATCGCAAAGCTTGCCGCCGCGAACCGCACCTTGCCGGCGCGCCGATGGGCGCGTTCGCTCGCCCCAGGGTTCATTCCGGTCCTCACCGCCGGCTGTGCCGGTCCGCAATCGACATTCGAAGCCGCCGGAACCGAAGCCGCCAACGTCGCGACCCTGTTCTGGGTCATGCTCGCCGGGGCTGTCGTCATCTGGCTGCTCGTCATCGGCCTCTCGGTCTACGCGACCAGGGTCAATCCCGCGGCTCACAGCGAAGCGACCGGAATCCGGCTGATCATCTGGGGTGGTGCCGTCGTCCCCACCATCGTCTTGGCCGCCCTCTTGAGTTGGGGCCTCACCATGATGCCGGAACTTCGGCGCGAAGCGGACGGGCCAAAGATCGCGGTCTCCGGCGAGCGCTTCTGGTGGCGTATCGCCTACGGCGTCGAAGGCGAACCGGGCGTCGCCAAGAGCCTGCCTGCCGGCGGCGTCGAGAGTGCCAACGAACTCTGGCTGCCGGTCGGCCGCCGCTCCGAAATTCTCCTCGGCAGCCCGGACGTGATCCATTCCTTCTGGGTGCCGGCCATCGCCGGCAAGACCGACGCCATTCCCGGCAGGGTCAACCGGCTGGTGCTCGAGCCGACCCGCGAGGGCGTCTACAACGGCGTCTGCGCCGAATTCTGCGGTGACGCCCACGCCCAGATGGGATTTCGCGTCGTCGTCGTCTCGGGGGCCAATTACACCCACTATGTCGAGGCCCAGAGCCAGCCGGCCGCCGTCACCGAGGGCGAGGGCGCCGAGCGGTTCGTCGAACGCGGCTGCGGCGCCTGCCATACGGTGCGCGGCACGCCGGCCGACGGCGCCGTCGGGCCGGACCTGACCCATATCGCCTCGCGGAAAACCATCGGCGCGGGTCTGCTTGAGACAACGCCGGCGAATATCGCCGCCTTCATCCGCTCCCCCGCCCATCTCAAGCCGGGAGCCGAAATGCCCGCCTTCGCCATGCTGCCCGAAGCCGAGATCACCGCCATCGCCAACTGGCTGGGGGCGCTGCGATGAGCGAGACCGCGTTCGGCAAGCCTGGCGTGACCGGCGCCACCCATCAGGACCAGGAGGACGCGGCCGTCCGCCGCGCCCAGGAGGAGCGACTGATCGAGGTCTGGAAGGCGCCGAAAGGCTGGCGCTACTGGTCGGCGGTGAACAACACCGAGGTGGGGATCTGGTACACCGCCACCGCCTTCGCCTTCTTACTGTTCGCGGGCGTTCTCGGCCTGATGATCCGCGTGCAGCTCGCCGTTCCGGACAACGACTTCCTGTCGGCCAGTTTCTACAATCAGGTCTACACGCTGCACGGCACGGTGATGATGTTCCTGTTCGCCGTGCCGATCTTCGAGGCGGTGGCGATCGTCATCCTGCCGCAGATGCTGGGCGCGCGCGACCTGCCGTTTCCGCGCCTTTCGGCCTTCGGCTATTGGTGCTTCCTCATCGGCGGAGTGTTCGTCACCGGCTCGATCTTCTTCGACGCGGCGCCCGCCAGCGGCTGGTTCATGTATCCGCCGCTGACGACGCAGGAGCGCTTCACGCCGGGATATGGTCCCGACATCTGGCTGCTCGGCCTCTCCTTCATCGAGGTCGCCTCGATCGCCGCGGCGGTGGAGCTGATCGTCGGCACGCTGAAATGCCGGCCGCCCGGCATGCGGCTCAATCTGATGCCGCTCTATGCCTGGTATGTGCTCGTCGTCGCCGGCATGATCCTGTTCGCATTCCCGCCGCTGATCGCCGGCGACATCCTGTTCGAGCTGGAGCGCCTGTTCGGCTGGCCGTTCTTCGACCCCGAGCGCGGCGGCGACCCGATGCTGTGGCAACACCTGTTCTGGATCTTCGGACACCCTGAGGTCTACATCGTCTTTCTGCCGGCGATCGCGCTTCTGGCGATGATCGTTCCGACCTTCGCGCGGCGCCCGATCCTCGGCTATTCCTGGATCGTGCTCGCCGCTGTCGGCACCGGCTTTCTGTCGTTCGGCCTGTGGGTCCACCACATGTTCACCACCGGCCTCCCCGCGATCTCGCTCGGCTTCTTCTCGGCCGCGTCCGAGGCGGTGGCGATCCCGACCGGCGTCCAGATCTTCGTGTTCCTGGCGACGCTCCTGACCGGCCGGGTGATCTATCGGGTGCCGATGCTGTTCGTCTCCGGGGCGCTGGCGATCTTCGTCCTTGGCGGCCTCACGGGCGTCATGGTCGCGCTCGCGCCCTTCGACTGGCAGGCCCACGACACCTATTTCATCGTCGGACACCTCCATTACGTCTTGATCGGCGGCATGCTGTTTCCGGTCGTTGCCGGCATCTACTATTTCTGGCCGATGCTGTCGGGACGAAAGCTGTCCGACGGCCTTGGCAAGATCGCCTTCTGGCTGATGTTCGTCGGCTTCAACGTCGCCTTCCTGCCGATGCACTGGTCGGGGCTGATGGGCATGCCCCGCCGCATCTGGACCTATCCCGTCGACCTCGGGCTCGACATTCCCAATCTGATCTCCTCGGTCGGCGCCTTCGTCTTTGCCGCCGGCTTCCTCGTCGTCGTCTTCGACGTGCTGCGGCCAAGCCGCCATCTGCCGCGTGCCGAGCGCAATGTCTGGAACGCCGGCACGCTGGAATGGCTGGCCGAGACCGAGGACAAGGGCTGGGGGGTGCGCTCGATCCCGCTCGTCACGACCCGCTATCCGCTGTGGGAGCAGCCGAACTTCATGGAAGACGTCGACATGGGACGCTTCTACATGCCGGACGCCGAGGAGATGCAGCGCGAGACGATGGTGACCGGCGTCCTCGACGCGACGCCGGAACAGTGCCTGCGGGTTCCCGGCCCGACCTTCATGACCATGTGGGCGGCGATCTTCCTCGGCGCGGTGTTCATCTTCGCGACCTTCCACTGGTGGCTGGCGACCATCGCGGCGATGGTGCTGGCGACCGCCGCGATTCTCGTCTGGCTGTGGCGCGGCACCGCCATCATCCCGGAGAAACCGGACAAGGATGTGGGCCGCGGGCTGACGCTGCCGCTTTATCTTTCCGGCCCGAAATCGGTCGGCTGGTGGGCGATGTTCATCACCATGGTCGGCGACGGCACCGCCTTCCTGTCGCTGGTGTTCGGTTATTTTTTCTTTTTTACCATCCACGAAAACTTTCCGCCGGCCGGTATCGAGGGGCCGGGGTTGGTCTGGCCGTTGATCGCGCTGGCGCTGTTTGCAGGCGGGTGGATCGCCGCCCGCCTGGCGCTCAGAATCAACCGCGCCGGTTCGGTCGGCATGGCGCGGGCGCTCATGGGCGGCGGCGCCTTGCTGGCCCTTGGCGGCGGAGCGGCTCTCGTCTGGGCACCGTACGTCACCGGTCTCGATCCGGTCACCCACGTCTATCCGGCGACGGTCTGGGTGCTGGTCATATGGACAGCGGTCCACGGCGCCGTCGGCGCACTGATGCTCGGCTATTGCCTGGCGCGATCGCTCGCCGGCCGGCTGACGCCGGTCTACGACATCGATATCGCCAATGTCGCGCTCTACTGGCACTTCATGGCGGCCACTGCGTTGATCACCGTTGCGACCATCGCGCTCTTCCCGCTGGCGGTCTGAGGAGAGGGCGATGAACACCAACCGACAGACCCGCGACAATCTCTGGACGCTGATCACCCCGCCGACGGTCTGGGCGCTGCACTTCCTCGTCTCCTACGTACTCGCGGCCTATGCATGCGCGCCGAATGTCCAGGTTTTCGAGACCATCGGCGGCGCCCGCATCGCCATCGCGATCGTGACGCTCCTTGCGCTGGTGCTGATCGGCCTCGTCTTCCGACGGGCGCTGCACGAATGGCGCACGGAAGGCGGCAGCGGTTTTCACAACGACGAGGATAGCGGGGCGGGGCGCGAGCGGTTTCTGGAGTTCTCCACCGTACTACTCGCCGCGCTGTCCTTCGTCGCGGTGCTCTTCGTTGCCCTGCCGGTGCTGATCAACGCGGACTGCCGATGAGAACCGGCGCGCCCATTCTTGCCGACTATGGTCCGGCCATGACCCCGGCGGCATCCAAGTGGCCGGGTATCACGCGGTTCTGGCCACTGGTCGCCGGCGTCCTCCTGCTGACGCTTTTGTGGTTCGGGCCGCTGCCGGAGAGCGCCCGAGGCTCCTTCGCTGCCCATATGGCGCTGCATATGGGCCTCGTCGTCCTCGCCGCGCCGCTGCTCGCGCTCGGCCTGGCGCGCGCCTTTCCCGGTTTGATCGCCGGGCTTTCTCCGGCTGTCGCCATCGCCGCCTCGCTGGTCGAGTTCGTCGCGGTCTGGGCCTGGCACGCGCCGGCGTTGCACGACGCGGCGCGCGTCGACGCATCGATCTTCGTCCTCGAACAGGCCTCGTTCCTTGCCGCCGGCATCCTTCTGTGGGCCAGCGCCATCGGGGCGGCGGGCGCCGGCCGGCCGGCCGCGCGCGCCGCCGGCGTCGTCGCCCTTCTCGTCACCTCGATGCATATGACGCTGCTCGGCGCCCTGCTCTTGCTGGCGCCGCGCCCGCTCTATGCCTGCGCCGAACTCTGTTCCCCCGCCGCCGCGCTGACGCCGCTGGGCGACCAGCAGTTCGGCGGCGTTTTGATGTTACTCGTCGGCGGCGCGGCCTATCTGACAGGCGGACTGGCGCTTCTCGCCTCGATCCTGCGCGAGCAAACGCCCAGCGGTGGGACCGGCTGATGCGGATCGATTTCATCCTCACCTGGAAGAAGCTTCTCCTCGCCGCTGTCGGCGCCGTCGCGCTGGCCTTCGCCGTCAGCCTTTCCGGCATGGTCTCCATCGCGGCGTCCACGGGACATTTCGCGCCGGTCGGCTGGTTCTTGAACTGGACCATGCGCAACACCGTCGCGCGCCAGTCATTGACCATTTCCGTTCCCGAGAACATCGACCTCGACGATCCGGCGCTCGTGCAACGCGCGGCGGGGCATTTCGCCACAGGTTGCGCCCCCTGCCATGGCGCCCCCGGCGTGCCGCAATCGCCGGTCTCCCTGTCGATGACGCCGCATCCGCCGCGGCTCGCCGAAAGGGTCGGCGACTGGAAAGACCGCGAGCTGTTCTGGATCGCCAAATACGGCATCAAATATTCGGGTATGCCCGCCTGGGTGACCCAGGAGCGGGACGACGAGGTCTGGGCGCAGGTCGCCTTCCTGCGCGCGCTTCCCGAGATGACGGCCGAGCGCTACGCCGAGCTCGCCCTCGGCGGCAAACGCGGCGATGAAAAGCTGCAAGCCGGCGGCGAGGCGACGGCCGGGCTCGACGGCATCTTCGCGAACGCACTGGCGGATTGCGCGCGGTGCCACGGGCGCGACGGCCTCGGCCAAGGCGAGAAAGACGCCGCCGGCGCCTTCCCGATCATCGCCGGTCAGCCTGAAGCCTATCTTCTGGCAACGCTCAGGGCCTATTCGGAAGGCTTCCGCCATTCCGGCCTGATGCAGCCGCCGGCCAAGCGCTATGACAAGGCGACACTGGCCGCGCTGGCCGAATGGTATGCTGGCAAGCCAGTGAAGCGCGGTTCCGATGAGCCGAGGGAGAGCCCCGCCCGGGCCGGTCAGGTCGCCGAGGCCGAAACGGAACCGGCAAGCACGCCCGCCGATGGCGTTCCGGCGCAGATATTTCCGCCCGACACGCGCAGCGGAAACGCCGTCGTCTCCACCGCGACGGCCGGAGGCCTCCCGGAAGACGCGGCGGCCATGCGCGATCTCGGACGAAAGATTGCCCTGGAGGGCCTTCCGGCCCGCAAGATTCCCTCCTGCGAGAGCTGCCACGGCGCCGAGGGACGGGCGAAGAACCCGCTTTACCCCTATCTCGGCGGCCAGCCGGAATGGTACGCGCGGACACATCTGGAACTATGGAAGGACGGCGTCCGCGGTGGTACGCAATTCTCGCACCTGATGACGCCGATCGCGGTCAACATGACCGATGAACAGATCGCTGCGGTCGCCGCGTGGTATGCCGCCCAGCCGGTCGGCCGTTGAGCGGGCGACGACGCATGAACGACAACCGAGAGAGCCTTGATGGATAGCAGCGCCGACGCACAGTCCTGGGAAACATCGATGGCGCCGGGCCTCGACGTCGTCGAGGCGATCGCGATCAAGGCCTATGCCGAACTTCCCGATGAGTTCCGGGCGCTCTCCGGCGAGATTCGTTTCTACGTCGCGGACTTTCCCGACGACGACGTGGTCCGCGAGATGGAGTTGCAAAGCCCCTTCGACATTCTCGGCCTGTTCGAGGGCCGCGGGATCGGGGATATCGACAGCCCGGTCACCGGAGAGATGCCGAACCGCATTCTTTTATATCGCCGGCCCATCCTGGATTATTGGGCCGAGCACGAGGAAACCCTGGGTACCCTTGTCTCGCATGTGCTGATCCACGAGATCGGCCACCATTTCGGCCTGTCGGACGACGACATGGAAGCGCTCGAGGCAAGCGTGACCTGAACCGCCCGTTATCGCTTCGTCTTGAACGTCGCCCGGTTTTGCCGCCACCGCAGGAGGGCCAGCACAGCCAGGCTGACGAGGACGATCGTCAGGGTGAGCGGAAAGGCCATCGCCACGACGGCAAGGACGGCGATCACGGCAAAGGCGGCAAGGCCGACAAGCGCACAGCCGATCCCGTAACCAATGGCGGATTCCAGCGATGGCCTCATGCTGCGGCGGCGCAGTCTTCGCACATGGCATAGCCGTGACGCATTGGCCTCACCGGCGCGCCTACTGTTCGCCGAGCTTCATCGCCGGGTCGTAATCCTTGCCCGCGACGGTCTTCACCACGGCCTGGCCGCAGCGCATCGTGCCCATCGCCGCGTCATAGGCGTAGGTCGGCGAGCCATGCAGCTCCCAACCCTTGGACAGCGCCAGCGACACCTTGTGGCAGAAGGCGGAATCGTCCGGCCCCGACAGGAAGCGGTAGAGCTTCATCGCGCCGCCTCCCGTTCGGCAATCGCGTCGCGCATCGCCAAGAGGATTTGCGCCTGCTTGAGATGCAGCCGCTCGACCATGCGTCCCTCGATCTGCAGCACGCCCTTGTCGGCGTTTTCCGGTGCGGCGAAGGTCTCGACGATCCGCTCAGCCCAAGTGACGGCGGCGGGATCGGGCGAGTAAGCGGTGTTGGCGGCCGCGATCTGCGAGGGATGGATCAGCGTCTTGCCGTCGAAGCCCATCCGTCGCCCCGTCGCGCATTCGGCGGCAAAGCCCGCCTCATCACGGAAATTGGCATAGGGACCATCGAGCACAGCCATCCCATAGGCTTTCGCCGCCACCATGATCTGCATGATCCAGGGCATCAGTTCGGCCCGGTCGGGGCCGGGCTGAATGCCCGTCGATAGGGCGATGTCGTAGGGGCCAACCATAAGGGCCGTCACTCGCGTGTCAGATCCCGCGGCGGCGAGATCGCCGACATCGAGGATGCCGAGCGGCGTCTCGATCATCGCCCACAGCTTCACGCTGTCCGGCACCCCAGCCTCTGTCAGCGTTTTGGCGGCCTGCCGCAGCGTCTCGACCGTCTCGACCTTGGGAAGCAGGACGGCGTCGACGCCGGCTTTCGCCGCCATCCGCAGGTCGTCGGCGCCCCATTGCGTGTCGAGCGCGTTGACCCGGATGATACGCTCACCGGCGAAACCGTCCGCGCCAAGATGGGCCGCCAGTCTGTCGCGGGCCGCCTGCTTCTCCCGCGGACCGGCGGAATCCTCCAGATCGTAGATCAGCGCGTCGGCGGCAAGGCCGCCGGATTTTTCCAGCGCGCGCGCATTCGCGGCGGGGACAAACAGAAGCGAGCGGCGGGGGCGCAATGATGTCATCATGGCGAAACTCATCGCCGATTCAGACGAAACAGGCAATCGCCGCCGCTGCAAAACGCGTCGGAGTTTGCGACCGAGCGCCGAAATGCTATTCCACCGCGCAACGATGTGCCGCCGTGACGAAGGAAGACCGTGATGCAGAAGTTCGACCAATTGACCGGGATCGCCGCCCCCTTGCCGATCGTCAATGTCGATACGGACATGATCATCCCGAAGGATTATCTGAAGACGATCCTGCGCACTGGCCTCGGCACGGGTCTGTTTGCCGAGCCGCGCTACAATGAGGATGGATCGGAAAACCCCAATTTCGTGCTCAACAAGCCCGCCTATCGCAACGCCGAGATCCTGGTGGCAGGCGACAATTTCGGCTGCGGCTCGTCGCGCGAGCACGCGCCCTGGGCGCTCTTGGACTTCGGCATCCGCTGCGTGATTTCCACGTCCTTCGCCGACATCTTCTACAACAACTGCTTCAAGAACGGCATCCTGCCGATCCGCGTCGCGCCGGAACAACTCGATCTTTTGATGGACGACGCCGAGCGCGGCGCCAATGCGCGCCTCACCATCGATCTGGAGACCCAGACGATCGCCGGGCCTGACGGCGGCGAAATCTCCTTCGAGATCGACCCGTTCCGCAAGCATTGCCTTCTCAACGGTCTCGACGATATTGGCCTGACCATGGAGAAGGCGGGTTCGATCGCCAGCTACGAGACCGCGCTGGCCGAGCGCCGCCCCTGGGCCTGAGGTGGACGGTGACCGGTTGGCTGGATTGAACCGGGCGTCTTTGTCGAAACGATCGCAAGGTCAAAACGCCATGAATGCGACGAACCGCCGCCTCATCTCCACCGGCTCTCCGTTCGAAAAGCAGGCCGGCTATTCCCGCGCCGTCGCGGTCGGCGACTGGTGCTTCGTCGCCGGCACGACCGGCTACGACTATACATCGATGGAAATGCCCGACAGCGCCGCCGAGCAGGCGGAAAACGTGCTGCGCACCATCGACGCGGCCTTGCGCGAGGCGGGTTACCTTCGCCGACATCGTGCGTATCAACTATAGCGTCACCGACGCCGCGCTGGCCTCCGAGGTCTTCGCGGTGACCGGCCGCTGGCTCGCGGACATCCGCCCTGCCGCGACGATGATCGTCGCGGGCCTGCTGCGGCCGGAGATGAAGGTCGAGATCGAGGCGACGGCCTTTCGCGGCTAGCCCGGCCCGATCCACTAGCCCTCGATCGTCATCTCCGGATGGAAGGCGTGGGCGACGAAGGCGAAGGTGATGTCGTGGACCGCCGGCTTGCCGTCCGGTCCGCTGACGCTGACGGTGCCGACCTCCCGGCCCTTGCCGATCTCGCGCGTATCCAGCGCCGAGGCCTGGCCTTCTTCCCAGCTCAGGCGATAACCGCCGCGCTCGAGGTTCTTGGCTTCGCGCAGCTTTCCCAGCGAGACGATGGAGACCGGCTGGTTGCTCCCGGCGGCGCGCACGACCACCACGCGCGCCATCGGCTCGATCCCATCCGGCATCTCGCCGCGATAGAGGAACGGCATCGCCGAGCTGTCGTAGGAAACATAGGGGTTCTGGCCATAGGGCCGGCTCATGCTCGTCGGCGGCGCCAGCACCTTGGCGTCCGGATGGCGTTTGGAAAACGCCTGCCAGGAGACGAGGCCCGAGGGGATGACGTCGAGCGTCTTGCCGGTCATGGCTCCCACAATCCCCGTGCCGGTGAATTGCTGCCACCAGCTTTCCGTCTGCCGGTCGTACATGACGAGGTCGGAATTGCGCAGCTTCCCGGTCGTGCCGAAGTCGAGAACCGTGCCACCGAGCTCGCGCTCGAAGACGATCGCCGCGTTGCAGAGCGGACAATAGGTGACGGCGACGGGAATGCCGGCGACCGTATCGTTGACGATCTCGTGGAACATCAGGATGCTCAAGGGATAGGCCCGGGTCTCGCCACCGACGGTCAGCTGTATTACCGGCTCGCGCGGCTGGAGATTATCCGCCTCTACAGCCGTCACGAAGCGCGGATCGTCGATCGCCGGGATGCCGTCCTTCGGCGGGCCGCCCGAGATGATTTCCGTCAGATCGACCGATTGCTTGGAGAAATCGGTCCGCCAGCCTTCGGCTGTCCACCGCGCGGGATTGGCGCCGGCCAACCCGGTCCAGATCAGCACAGTCAGCGCGACGACAAATGCACCCGTTGCCCACCGAAAATACATTACATCCTCCCGCTCTCGCCCACACGCGGCAATTCTTTTGCGCGATTGTGCGCGTCGGCCGGGGCCCAAGCGAGTCACGCTTTTACGATTCGGCGTGATCGCGGCGCGATTCCCGCCTACGGATCGATCGGCGCGCTCCCGCGTTCTGCGGGCGATTGACGCAGCCGGGGGAGGCGGCGGCCGGAACCAACGCAGGAGCGGACATCATGTGGAACTGGCTGTCGCAAAACACCGCTGTCCTCAGTCTCGGCGTAAGTATCGCGATGCTGATCGTGTGGGTCGTCTATCTGCAATTGCTGCTGAACGGGTATCGGCGCCAGCGCAGTTCCTCGATCCTGATCAGCCGCGGCGCCGGCCACGGCATCCGATCCCGCTGCCTCATCACCAGCATGAGCGCCGAACCGCTCTACATCACAAGCATCATCGCGACCTTGGAAACCGATGCCAAGTCCTATGAATATGCCCTCACCGACCTGCGCGATCTTCCCGAGGACCTTGGCTCAGACCCGCGCTCGTCGATGCGTCAGGGAAGCCTCTCGACGGGGGACTATCTCGATATCGGCCATTTCGACGAACTGGTGAGCCAGTTGGTCGAGACGGATCCCGAATTGTCCAACCTCAGTTCCTGGACCGACTCCGTGACTGGGCTGAATCTGATCGTGGTCGCGCTCTACGGCCCTGATCTCCTTCCGGTCGGCGCATCACGTCGCTTCTCCTTCGTCGAGAATGGCGAGAGGAACCTGCGGATACGTCCCAACAGCTTGACGACGCGGCAGCTTCGTTCCCGTCGACAGGGCAGGCGGCTGATGCGGAAACTGGCCGAGCATTTGTGAGGCGGCGCCTTGACGGTCGTTGGGGGGCAGGCCGCGCGATATGTCAGAAGGCCGCCATCTACTTTACATTCATCCATTCGCATGTATGAATTCGTCCGTCTTAAGGGAGGAAGAACGAATGATAAACAGGTTACTTACCACCGCAATTGCCGCGATTTTCTTGACCGGCGCGGCATTCGCGCAGGAAGAGGAAAGCGGTGACAAGGATTACCGCACCTTCTCCGCCGGCGGAGAGGTCGAATACGGCGCAATCGAGGATTCCTACACGGCCGATCTGGTCATGTATCTCGCCGGCAACCAATTCATGGTCATGGAAGACCTGATCAAGGACTTTCAGTCGAAGAATCCCGAAATTGCGAAAGTCTATGTCGAAACCATCCCGCCGGGGCAAATTCTCAACCAGCAAATTCTGAAGCAGGGTCAGATCCAGGGCAAGGATACGGCGCAGAATCCTGACCTTTACGCCAGCGTCAACCTCGGCCATTTGAAGAAGCTGAAGGCCGCCGATCTGATGGATGCGTATATGGTCTATACGCACAATCGGCTGTCCCTGATGGTCGCCGAGGGCAACCCAAAGGACATCAAGGGGGCGGAGGATCTGGCCCGCGACGACCTGGTGCAGTCCCATCCCAATCCGCAGACCGAGGGTATTTTTCGCTTCTACGGATCGCAGATGCTCAAGGATATGGGCATCCACGAAAAGGTCACCGGAAACGCCGACTGCAAGGGCTGCTGGGCCGTGGAGGGCAAGACCTGGTTCACCGAGCGCCACCATCGCGAGACGCCCGACCGCATCGAAGCCGGTGAGGCGGATGTCGGCATCGTCTGGGAAACCGAAGTGCGCTACGCCAAGGCGGAGGGCCGCAAGATCGACGGCGTCGAGATTCCCGCCTCGCAGAACCAGCAGGACAAGGTCGCCTATGCCATCGGCACGCTGACCAACGCCCGCAATCCCGACAACGCCGAGACGTTCCTCGATTATCTGCGCTCCGATGAGGCGCAGGCGATCTATGAGAGCTACGGCTTCGTGCGCGCCAGCAAGGACGAGTTGGCGTCGAAACCGATCCCGGCGGGCTGAGCCGCTCCGGTTCCCATACGCAGTTGTCCCGGGCTGCTTCGCCGATAGCGAAGTGGCCCGGTGCCGCCGCCCATTTGCCTGGTCCCGGCTCCTCGCCGTTCACCCCTCGCCTTCTGCAAAAGTCGGGTTTGACGCTCGGTCAAAGCGCCGCGCCGCCATCCCGGAGCTTGTCATCGTCCGCGCTTGCGACTTAACTGCGGGACAGGGCCCGACGCGCAACTATGGACGGACATCGCATGTGCCAGCTCTTCGCCGGAATCCCGACCAAGAATTATGATAGCGAGACGCGATCCGTCCGCCTTTCCGGCCATGCGACATCGATCCGGCTGGAAGCCGCCTTCTGGCATGTGCTGGAGGAACTGGCAGCGGATCAGGCGATACCGCTGTCGAAGTTTCTGACGACGCTGCACGACGAGGTGTCGGAGTTGCGCGGCGAGGCACGCAACTTCACCTCGCTCCTGCGCTGCGCCTGCCTGCTGCATCTCGAAAGCATGGCGACACGGCGGGCCGATGCCAAGACGGGCGAAATTCGGCGTCCCGCTGAGCGTCCTCAGGATTTCCGCATCGCGGTCTGACGGCCGACTTCCGCCCCGCAGGCCACGATTTTCGGTGTGCTATCATCATACTACCCGCAGCACGAAATCTGCGTCTAAGCTCGTCATGAACTGGCGGGTCGAGCCGGCTCTGGGAGGAATATCGTAGTCGCCGCGTGGCGATTGACGCGCGTTTTCACGCCCTCAGCCGACTGCATCCGCCGCATGAATTCCGACGCCGCCATCTGGCGCGTCGCAACCATGACGAGGGTGGCTTGGCCAAGACAATTCACACGATGCTGCGGGTGCTCGACGAAGCGCGCTCGGTCGCGTTCTACGACAAGGCTTTCGGCCTGAAAGTCGCCGATCGCTACGATTTCGACTCCTTCACGCTTGTCTATCTCGCCAATCAGGAGAGCGAGCACGAGGTCGAACTGACGATCAACAAGGGCGAGACGACGCCCTACGATCTCGGCAACGGCTACGGCCACGTCGCCGTCTCGGTCGGCGATCTCGGCGCCGAGCACGAGCGCATGCGCGCGGCTGGACTGGCGCCCAAGGACATCAAGGAAATTTCACACCAAGGCATGAAGCTCGGCCGCTTCTTCTTCATCGATGATCCGGACGGCTACAAGATCGAGGTACTGGAACGGGGCGGGCGCTTCCAATAGCGCCGCGCGCTCCTGGCGCGGCCCAGCGGGAGAATGGGACGAGTCGAGACAGACGAACCAAGCCATCGGGAGGAACCAAAATGGCAGAGGTAATGGGGCGCGCCGCGCCAAACCGGCGCGGCTTTCTGAAAGGCGGAGCCGGACTTCTGGCCATGACGATCATGCCATCGGGTCTGATCGTCGGGCAGGCCTGGAGTCAGATGCCGCAGGCGACGAAGCCGGAGACCTTCGCGACCCTCGTCCAGATGTCGCGGGACACCTATCCGCACGCCATGATCGAGGACAAATATTACGCGGTCGCCGTCGACATTCTCGATCAGGCGGCCCGCGCCTCGAAAGGCGATCTCGCGATGCTCGAGGACGGCGTCGCCAAGTTGAACGATGCTGCCCGAACCAAGCACGAAACGGACTACGCGGCGGTGGTGAGCGATGACGATCGTACCGCGATCCTGAAGGAGATGGAGAGCGATCCGTTTTTCCAGAAGGTGCGCTCCAACCTCGTCGTCGGGCTCTACAACCAGAAGGAGCTTTGGCCGATGTTCGGCTATGAGGGCGCCTCGGCCGACAAGGGCGGCTACATCGAGCGCGGCTTTGACGACATCGACTGGCTCTGAGAGCCGCGCCGGGAAACAGATCCAGCATTCGACAATGGGAGTTCGATGCGCCGCGAGGAGGCGATGGCATCGAGAACTCCGGGAGGAAACGCAACATGCCCGCACCTTATGATCTCAATGACGACAGCGTGGCCGTCATCGTCGGCTCGGGAGCCGGCGGCGGCACCCTCGGTACCCAGCTCGCGCTCAAGGGGATCGATACCGTCATCCTCGAAGCCGGCTCGCGCCACGAGACCGAGGACTTCATCAACGACGAGTGGGATTCCTTCGGCCAGCTCGCGTGGAAGGACAAGCGCACGACTTCCGGCGACTGGCAGGTCGCCAAGGATTTTCCGAACCTTCCGGCCTGGATCGTCAAGGCCGTCGGCGGTTCTACCACCCACTGGGCCGGAGCCTCGCTGCGCATTCAGGAGCACGAGTTCAAGACGCTGACCAATTACGGCGCGATCGAGGGCGCCAACCTTCTCGACTGGCCGATCGACCTGAAGGAGATGGAGCCCTGGTACGCCATGGCCGAGGACCGGATGGGCGTCACCCGCACCAACGGCATCCCGGGCCTGCCGGGCAACAACAACTTCAAGGTGCTGGAAGCCGGCGCCAAGAAGATCGGCTACAAGGAAGTCCACACCGGCCGCATGGCCATCAACTCCGAGCCGCGCGACGATCGTGCCTCATGCCTGCAGATCGGTTTCTGCTTCCAGGGCTGCAAATCCGGCGCCAAATGGTCGACCCTCGTTTCCGAGATACCCAAGGGCGAGGAAACCGGCCGGCTCGAAGTCCGCCCGGACAGCCAAGTCCTCAGGATCGAGCACGACGCCTCCGGCAAGGTCACCGGCGTCGTCTATGCCGACAAGGACGGCAAGGAGCACGTGCAGAAGGCCCGGATCGTCGCCGTCGCCGGCAATTCGATCGAGAGCCCGCGGCTGCTCCTCAACTCGCAATCCTCGATGTTTCCCGACGGGCTCGCCAATTCCTCAGGCCAGGTCGGACGCAACTACATGCGCCACACGACCGGGTCGGTCTACGCCACCTTCGACAAGCCGGTGCACATGTACCGGGGCACGACCATGGCCGGAATCGTCCAGGACGAGGCCAGGCACGACACCTCGCGCGGCTTTGCCGGCGGCTATGAGTTCGAGACGCTGTCGCTCGGGCTGCCCTTCATGGCGGCCTTTCTCAACCCCGGCAAATGGGGGCGCGATTTCTCCAGCGCCATGGACGAATACCGCAACATGGCGGGCCTGTGGATCGTCGGCGAGGACATGCCGCGCGAGGATAACCGGATCACCCTGTCGGACAGCGACAAGGACGCTTTCGGCATGCCGGTCGCCAACGTCAATTTCGACGATCATCCCAACGACACCGCGATGCGCAACCACGCCTACCAGCAGGGCTCGGCGATCTACGACGCGGTTGGAGCCGTGCGCACCATCCACACCCCGCCCTACCCCTCGACCCACAATCTGGGGACCAACCGGATGAGCGAGAAGCCTGAGGATGGCGTCGTCAATCGCTTCGGCCAGACCCACGACATCCCCAACCTGTTCGTATCCGACGGCTCGCAATTCACCACGGGCGCGGCCGAGAACCCGACCCTGACGATCGTCGCGCTGGCCTTGCGTCAGGCCGACCACATCGCCGGGCGGATGGCTTCCGGGGAGCTTTGAGCGGACCGGACGCGCGAGGGAGCCAACCACGGCCGGCTCTCTCGCCTCCCAACCGCGACGGTTGCGGCGAACGCGACATCCACTATCCGTCAGTCAATACCCGCGGCCCGACCATCCCCCCATAGGTGGCACCCAAGACCGCGCCATAAATGACATGCAGAATGAGCGTCATGACGGGAGCCATGATTCCGAGCTGCAGGCCGAACAGCCCCTGTCCCGCCGCGGGCATGACCAGCACCATCATGGCCAGCCAGGCGCCGATGCCGAAGACGATGCCGCGCAGCCATTGGGTGTCGCCCGGAATGGCGAGATTGATCCAGGCGATAGCGGCCGACATGCCCGTTATACCGGCGATCATCCGGATGACGTCGAGTTGCGACATCAGCCCCATCGTGCCCTTCATCACCATCAGGATCGAGAGCAGAACCGTTGCCACGAGGCCGGCCGCCATTCCCTTGCCGATACGAATCATAATGCTGTCCCGCCTGTGTTCGGTCCAAATCGCTGGGATCGAGACATGCGGGGTTGGCCGAGGATAGAACAATCAAAACATCTCAAATCGACGTGACGCCAATTCCCGGCATTTGCCCACACTCCAGGGAAGGTTCCGTCCCGGTCATCGGCCGGCTGTCCCTGGCACGACTTTCGTGTAAATCCCTCGCCGACTGTATTTATACGACGGAGGACACCGCATCATGACCACCAAGCTCCTGCTGCTTCCCGGCGACGGCATCGGCCTCGAAACGATGGCGGAAGTCGTAAAGCTCGTCGCCGTGATGAACGAAGCGACCAACGCGGGTTTCGAGACCGAAACCGCACTCGTCGGCGGCTCGGCCTATGACGATTGCGGCAAGCCGGTGTCGGATGCGACCATGGATCTGGCGATGCAAGCCGACGCGATCCTGTTCGGCGCGGTCGGCGGGTCGAAATGGGACGGCGTCGCCTACGATCTGCGGCCGGAGGCGGGGCTGTTGCGCCTGCGCAAGGACATGGAACTGTTCGCCAATCTGCGCCCGGCGATCTGCTATCCGGCGCTGGCCGGCTCCTCCTCGCTGAAGCGCGAGGTGATCGAGGGGCTCGACATTTTGATCGTGCGCGAGTTGACCGGCGGCGTCTATTTCGGCGAGCCGAAGGAAATCATCGATCTCGGCAATGGCCAGAAACGCGCCATCGACACCCAGGTTTACGAAACCTATGAAATCGAGCGCATCGCCCGCGCCGCCTTCGACCTCGCCCGGACCCGCCGCGGCAAGGTGACGTCGATGGAAAAGCGCAATGTGATGAAGTCGGGGCTCTACTGGAACGAGGTGGTCACGCGCATCCACCGGGACGAATATGCCGACCTGGAGCTGGAACACATGCTGGCCGACTCCGGCGGTATGCAGCTGGTGCGCGCGCCCAAGCAGTTCGACGTCATCGTCACCGACAATCTCTTCGGGGACATGCTGTCGGACATCGCGGCGATGCTGACCGGTTCGCTCGGCATGTTGCCCTCGGCCTCGCTCGGCGCCGTCGACGCCAAGACCGGCAAGCGGCGCGCGCTCTACGAGCCGGTCCACGGCTCGGCACCCGATATCGCCGGCCAGGGCATCGCCAACCCGCTGGCGATGATCGCCTCTCTCGCGATGTGCCTGCGCTATTCCTTCGCGATGATTGCAGAGGCCGACGCGCTGGAGGCCGCGGTTGCCGAGGTGCTCGGCAGCGGCATCCGCACCGGCGACATCATGTCCGACGGTTGCCGGAAGGTCGGCACGGCGGAAATGGGAGACGCGGTGCGCGACAGTTTCCGAAAGAAGCTCGCCGCCTGAGCCGGCCATGCAACCACTTGGCTGCATCAGTCATTGTATCCTCAATCAGTCGAAGGAGAGCACGATGATTAGAGGTATCCTGAAAGCCGTTTTTGTCGGCTGGGTCGCCAAGAAGTTCCTGGGCCGCGACAGCGAGCCCAAGCGCGATCCGCGTCGGGTCTAGCTTTCGTTCCCGTCACACGGATCGCGGGCCGTCGGCCGACTCTGCCCGGTGCGTCCCCGAAATGAATGGCCGGCCCTCCGAAAGGGGGCTGGCCTTTTTTCGTTCTGGCGGCCCGATTGACAAGCGGGGTGTCTCCGCGCATATCGCAGACCATGTTCGCGCGCTCCACGATCAAAACGTCGATTATCTGACGCCGTCTGCCCCGCTTGTCTCCCCCGGGGCGGTAGACGAGCGTGCAATGATCAGACGGGGAGAGCGAAGGATTGTATCCCATGGGTTACAAGGTTGCCATCGTCGGCGCCACCGGCAATGTCGGACGCGAAATGCTGAGCATCCTCGCCGAACGCGGTTTTCCCGCGGACGAGGTCGTGGCGCTGGCTTCGCGCCGTAGCCTCGGAACCGAGGTCTCCTTCGGCGACAAGACGCTGAAGACGAAGCCGCTCGACCAGTACGACTTTACTGGAACCGACATCTGCCTGATGTCGGCCGGCGGCAACGTGTCCAAGGAATGGTCACCGAAGATCGCGGCTAAGGGCTGCGTCGTCATCGATAATTCCTCGGCCTTCCGCTACGATCCCGACGTGCCGCTCATCGTTCCGGAAGTGAACGCCGACGCCATCACGGGTTTCACCAAGAAGAACATCATCGCCAACCCGAACTGCTCGACCGCGCAACTCGTCGTCGCGTTGAAGCCGCTGCACGACCACGCCAGGATCAAGCGTATCGTCGTGTCCACCTACCAGTCGGTATCAGGCGCCGGCAAGAACGGCATGGACGAGCTGTTCACCCAGAGCCGCGCGGTGTTCGTCGCCGACGAAATTGAGCGCAAGACGTTCACCAAGCGCATTGCCTTCAACGTCATTCCGCATATCGACGTCTTCATGGAGGACGGTTCCACCAAGGAAGAGTGGAAGGTGATGGTCGAAACCAAGAAGATGCTCGACCCGAAGATCAAGGTCACCTGCACGGCCGTGCGCGTTCCGGTCTTCATCGGCCATTCCGAGGCGGTGAACATCGAGTTCGAGAACCCGATCACCGCCGACGAGGCGCGCGCGATCCTGCGTGAGGCGCCGGGCTGTCTGGTGATCGACAAGCACGAGGACGGCGGCTACATCACGCCGTATGAATCGGCCGGCGAGGACGCCACCTACATTTCCCGCATCCGCGAGGACCAGACGCTGGAGAACGGGCTGAACATCTGGATCGTCTCCGACAACCTGCGCAAGGGCGCGGCGTTGAACACCGTTCAGATCGCCGAACTGCTGATCAATCGCGGCCTTCTGGAAAAGCAGCGGGCGGCCTGAGCCAGCCCAAATCAGAGGACGGCCGGTGTGGCTTTGCGAGGCCGGCCTTTCTTTATGGGGAATGCCACAGGGACGCGGACGCTCTGTCCGTTGCCTGTGGGTAACGCTGGAATGGAATTGCGGCGGCTATCTGATCAGCCGTATTTCAGTCACTTGTAGCAACTAACGCCGACGGCGAATGGACACGAAGCGGGCCGTGAAGGCCCCGAAGCCAACACTGGATATCGCTCATGAAAAAGCTCGCCCTCGTCCTTGCGCTGACCACCGCCGTCGCCGGTTGCACGACCGACCCGTATACGGGTGAAGCCAAGCTCTCCAACACCGTCGGCGGCGCCGGCATCGGCGCAGGTGTCGGCGCGCTCGGCGGCTATCTCGTCGGCGAGGCGACGGGCGCCGATTCGGGCCGCGCCGCGCTGATCGGCGCCGGCGTCGGCGTGCTGGCGGGCGGCGGTATCGGTGCCTACATGGATTCGCAGGAAGACAAGCTTCGCCGGCAGCTCCAGGGTACCGGCGTCTCCGTCACCCGGGCCGGCGATCGCATCATCCTCAACATGCCGTCGAACATCACCTTCCCGAGCGACCAGGCGTCGATCCTGCCGGCCTTCTATCCGACGCTCAGCTCCGTCGCGCTGGTCCTGCAAGAGTTCGACAAGTCGATCGTCGACGTCTACGGCCACACCGACAGTCAGGGCTCTGACGCCTACAATCTGCAGCTGTCGCAGCAGCGTGCCACCTCGGTCAGCCAGTTCCTGGCAAGCCAGGGTGTCAACCCGCGCCGCCTGAACACCCAGGGCTTCGGCGAAAGCCAGCCGGTCGCCACCAACGACTCCGAGCAGGGCCGAGCCAAGAACCGCCGCGTCGAGATCGCGATCTCGCCGCTGCGGGCCGGCTAATACCGCAAAAAACGGCCGATACACGCGATGAGGGCCGCGCTCCGACGGGAGCGTGGCCCTCATACTATTCTTGACCGGTCAAGCGCCGGCCGGAGGTTCGTCCAACCGCCGGCTCTGCCTCAGTGCAGATTGCGCCCGACCGCGCCGCCGGCGACGGCACCCGCGACGCCGCCTACCACGGCTCCGCCGGTTCCGGCGATCGCGTCACCCAGGACCGCCCCGCCGACACCGCCGACGACGGCGCCGCCGACCGTCTTCTGCGTCGTGGTACAGGCCGAAACACTCATGGTCGCGACGAGGAGTCCGGTTATGGTGGCAAGTCTGATGGTCATGGAAATAGTCTTTCGCTGCGCCGCCGCTCGCGGCGGAATGGATGTCCTTCCGCCGGAAAATTGGAACTCTTGCGAAGGAAGGCAAGACCCGGCTTTCGCCGCCCGCCAGACGCCACCGCGAAAGCGTCGGCGCCTGGCTTCAAGAAGGCCTCGACCGTCGCACCGAAGCCTGTCAAGCTGGGTGGGACAATGGCCTCATGCTTAAATCCCGCTTCCCGGCATCTGACCCGCTCTGCCACGAAGACCCGGCAGTGCAACGACAAGAATCGCGGAGCGGGACCGAAACAGCGCCTCCGCGGCGCATCCGAGGAAAGTGGGACTGATGAAACTCGCAACGCTCAAGGATGGCCGCCGCGACGGGCGACTCGTCGTCGTGTCCCGCGACCTGACCCAAATGACCGACGCCTCGTTCCTCGCGCCCAGCCTGCAGCGGGCGCTCGACGACTGGGCGCGCGTCGCCCCGCATCTGCAAGCGCTCGCCGACAGCCTCGAGCGCGGTTCGGTACCGGTCGAGCGGTTTCACGAGCACGACGCCATGAGCCCATTGCCCCGCGCGTTTCAGTTCGCGACCGGTTCGGCCTACGGCAGCCACCTTGAATTGATACGCAAGGCCGGCGGCGCCGAGATGGCGGAGGCCACCCGGAGCGACCCGCCGATCCAGCAAGGCGGCTCGGATGCCTTCCTCGGTCCGCGCGATCCAATCCCGCTCGCCGACGAGGCCTTTGGCCTCGACATGGGGGGTGGGATCGCGGTGATCCTCGGCGACGTGGCGATGGGCGCGAGCGTCGATGAGGCGCGCGCCGCGATCCGTCTGGTCATGCTGATCAACGACGTCTGGTTGCGCGGCATGATCCCGGCGGAAGGCGACGACGGTTTCGCCGTCTTCCAGTCGAAGCCGCCCGCAGCCTTCTCGCCGGTCGCGGTGACCCCCGACGAACTCGGCGATGCCTGGGATGGGGACAAGCTGCATCTGCCGCTTGCGGTGGACTACAATGGCAAACCGTTTGGCCGGGCCAATGCCGGTATCGACATGAGCGTCGATTTTCCGACATTGATCGCCCATGCAGCCAGGACGCGGCCACTCTCGGCTGGCACGATCATCGGCTCGGGAACCGTTTCCAACAAGCGCGGCGACGGACCCGGTAAATCGATCGCGGATGGCGGCGTCGGCTATGCGTGCCTGGCGGAAACGCGCGCCGTCGAAACGATCGCCGGCGGTGCGCCGGAAACACCGTTCCTGCACTTTGGGGACACCGTGCGCATCGAGATGCTCGACGATAAACACCGGTCGATCTTCGGCGCCATTGAGCAGCCGGTCACGCGATATGAGCAGCCTAGATCGTGAACGACATCGTCCTTTTCGACTACTGGCGATCCTCCGCGAGCTACCGGGTGCGCATCGCACTGAACCTTTTGGGACTGCCATTCCGCGCGATCCCGGTCGACCTGCCGCTGGCACAGCACCGGGAATCCGAACATTTGGCGCGCAATCCGCAAGGGTTGGTCCCCACGATCGAAATCGGTGGCGAAACGCTGACCCAATCGCTGGCGATCATCGAATATCTGCACGAGACCAACCCCGACAGCCTGTTGCTGCCAGCCGATCCGCGCGGCCGGGCGCGGGTGCGACAGCTTTCCCACATGGTCGCCATGGATATCCATCCGGTCTGCAATTCCAGCGTCGTTACACGGGTGGTAGAGCTGGCAGGCGGCAACGACGAGCGGCGGCAGGCCTGGATGCAGGAATTCATCACCAGGGGTCTCGACGCACTGGAGACGGTAGTGGGAAGCGAGGCCTCCGGGCGATGCTGCCATGGCGACGACCCGACCATGGCCGACTGTTGCCTGGTGCCGCAGCTTTATAACGCCCGCCGTTGGGGATGCGATACCGCCCGCTGGCCACGTCTCCTGGCGATCGACGCGGTCTGCGCCGAGTTGGAGGCCTTTCGAGCCGCTCATCCCGACAGGATCAGGGCTCCGTCGCAATAATCACGACGCCCAAGAGCATCAGCGTCAGTGGTCAGAGTTTTCCATGCCGCGCCGCGCCAGCAGTGCCATGCCGACCGAGGCTTCGGCTTCGGGCGCCTTCTCGACGGGACAGCCGAGGGTCCGGCGCCGGATTGCCGTCCAGGCCTCGTTTTGCGCGCCGCCGCCAGCGGTCAGGACGCGGGCCGGCGCCGGCGCCCCGAGGGCGGCAAGGGCGGCGTAGCCCTCGCCCTCGATCCGGGCGATCGCCTCCAGCATGCCTTGCAGAAATACCGCATCGTCGTCGGGACGCGGCTCAAGCCGCGGGGCGAGCGCGGGATCGTTGATCGGGAAGCGTTCTCCGGCCCTGGCGAGGGGATAATAGTCGAGCCCGGTCGGCCGATCCGGATCGATCCGCTCGGACAGCGCCGCGATCGTCTCGGCGGAAAAGTGACGCAGCAGGGCGCCGCCGCCGGTGTTCGACGCGCCGCCGGCCAGCCACCGGTCTCCGAGTCGGTGGCTGTAGATACCCCGCGCCGCGTCGTCCACCCGCACATCCGACAACAGCTTGATCGCCAGCGTTGTGCCGAGCGACGTCACCGCTTCACCGATTGCCATCGCGCCCGACGCGAGAAAGGCGGCGACGCTGTCGGTGGTGCCGGCGACAAGCCTGAGATCGCGCGCGAAGCCGAACCGATCGGCCATTGCCTCCGTGACGGTTCCGGCAATCGCGCCAACGCGCAAGACGTCCGGGAGCAGGTCCATCCGCGCGCCGCAGGCCGCGAACCAGTCCTGCCAGGATTCGCTCTCGAGGTCGTAACCCAATTTCAGAACATTGTTCTCGTCGGACAATCCGGGTCGCCCCGTTAGCCGCGCCAGGATGAAATCGGCCTGATGGCAAAGGTGGGGCGCCCGCCGATCGGGGTCATAACTCTGCAACCGCAGCATGCGGGCAAGAGCCGAGCCGCTTCCGCGCACGATCGAATCCTGCGGCGCACAGGCCGCGATACGCATCGCCTCGTCGTCGAAGCCGGACGAATCATACATCAGCGCCGGCGTCACCGGCCGGGCGTCGCCGTCGACCAGGACCATCGTGCCTGAGGTACCGTCGATCGCGGCGGCGCGGACCGACGCCATCGAACCGCCTTGGTCCGCAAGCGCCCTCGCCTGGGTATCGAGGCAGGCGGAGACCGTTTCCCACCATGTTTCGGCGGACACGTCGTCACCCTTCGACGGATGCATCGGTTCGCGAGCGATCGAGACCAGGCTTCCATCGGAATCGACGACGGCGCTGCGCACGCCCGAGGTGCCGATGTCGAGGCCCAGATAAAGCGGGGCACGACCGAGACTCGCCGACAGCGCCAAAAAATCAGGATCGTGCATCCTCGACACCCCATTGCAGTATTCGGATTGTATAATCGGGCAGCGGCGCGCCGTCCTTGCTCGCGAGCTTTTCGATTTGCGCATCCAGGTCGCCGCCGCGCTTGTCGGCAAGGGATTGCGCGTGGAGACCATCGCGGACGAAAAGCGTTCGCCAGCCGGCGGCACTGGCGCCCGCCACGTCATGTTGCAGCGAATCTCCGACCATGAGAATGCGATCTTGCTTCGGATTGCCCAATGCCTGAGCCGTCGCCTCGAAGACCCGTGCATGCGGCTTGCCGTACCAGATTACGCGCCCGCCGGCTGCCTCGTAGCGCGCCGCCAGCGCGCCCGGCGCCACCACCAGTCTGCCCCCCGGTCGTGGCGATGCACGATCGGGGTTGGCGCAAAGGACAGGCACGCGGCGGGCCAGCCCCTCGTCCACAAGCGCCTGGTAGGACGACAGCTCGGCGTCGTCCGGCAAGCCCATGATCAGGATCGCGTCCGCCGTCGCTAGTGTGTCGACGAGCGAAATCCCGTCGAGACCGTCCGCCCAGGCAATGGCATCCTCCGGGGTCGCGGCGACGGGGAACAGGTGATCGAAGCCCTTCACCACACCGTTCGCCAGATCGTGCCAAAGCGCTTCACCGGACGTCATGATGCATTCCATCGCCTCGACCGGAATGCCGAAGCCGGCAAGGCGTTCGCGGTTCGGCGCCGCCCGCTTGCCCGAATTGGACAGAAGCGCGATCGTCTTGCCGGCGTCGGTCAGCCGGGCAAGCGCCTCCAGAACGCCAGGATAAAGCGCGTCGCCGTCGTGCAGCACCCCCCATTGGTCGAGCACGACGACATCGAAATGATCTTCGATCTCCTCCAGGCCGGTGATGTGTTTACCCAACTGATCGTCTCCGTTCGATTTCGCTGCCCGCGCGTCGATACCCGACGCGGTCGCGCCGGTATCATCATGACGCAAGCCGTCTCTGCCGCGCTTTCGGCGATCGTGCAAACGGCCACACCAACGACATTCACTGAATTCAACATGTGCCCCCGCCGCCAGCCTAGAATACCGCGCTCTGGGTTGTCGATTTTTCGTTCTCCAGTCGCGGTTTGTAAGACACGCGTGCTCCCGCGTCGTGGGCACGTGCCTGACAAAGTATACATTGACACGCCACGTAGCGCGCCTGATAGTCAGCCTGGGAGACGAGATCGCATGATCGCTGCGCGGCACCGAGGCGCGGTCCCGTGGTCGAGGGTCTTCGCGTCGCGCTTTTGCGAGCAAGCCATCTGGGAGGAAACATGCGCAGACGTTCCATTATCACAATTGCCGCAGCGCTTATGGCGTCCAGCGTTCTCGGCACCGGCGTCGCTTCGGCGCAGTCGGCCTATCCCGAGCGGCCGATCCAGATGATCGTGCCTTGGGGCGCGGGCGGCGGCACCGACGCGGTCGGCCGCATCCTCGCCTCGCTGCTACAGGAAGAACTGGGCGTGCCGGTGAATGTGGTGAACCGCACCGGCGGCTCCGGCGTGGTCGGCCACAGCGCCATCGCCAATGCCGAGCCGGACGGCTACACGCTGGGCATCATGACGATCGAGATCGACATGATGCATTGGCAGGGCCTCACCGACCTTACCTACGCGGATTTCGACATCCTCGCCCTGGTCAATGCCGATCCGGGCGGCATCATGGTCTCGGCTGATTCCGAATACGAGTCGCTCGAGCAGCTCCGCGACGCCATCAAGTCGCAACCGAAAGGCACCTTCAAGGCGTCCGGCACCGGTCAGGGCGGCATCTGGCATCTCGGCCTTGCCGGCTGGCTGTTGTCGGAGGATCTGCCACCGGATCAGGTGACCTGGGTTCCGAGTCAGGGCGCGTCGCCGGGAATTACCGACATGGTGGCTGGCGGTGTCGACATCGTACCGTCGTCGCTTGCCGAGGGCCGGGCGATGATCGAGGCGGGCCGGGTGCGGCCGCTGGCATCCATGTCCGCCGAACGCCAGGCCATGTTCCCCGACGTGCCGACGCTCAAGGAAGGCGTCGATTCCGACTGGACACTGGCGGTCTGGCGCTCCGTTGCCGCGCCGAAGGGCCTGCCGGACGACGTCAAAACCAAGCTGACCGGCGCCATCGAAAAAGCCTATAACAGCGACCAATACCAGAGCTTCATGAAGGACCGCGGGTTCGGCGTGCGCTGGGCGGGGGGCGAGGAGGCGACGAAGATCGTCGCCGACGACGACGCCAGCCTCGGTGAGGTGATGAAAGAGGCCGGCTTGGCGAAGAACTGAGACAGCCAAGATGCGTCCGGCCGCGCGGCCGGCCGCTTTTCCCTGTCGCCGGCGCGCGGGACGCGATCCGCCACGCGACCATTCCCGGTCCAAAAGAGCGCGTCGATGAAGCTCAATGATCTCACCCTCGGCGTCCTGCTTCTGGCCGGCGCAATCGCTATTTTCCTCTCAGCGACGCAATTCTCGGCAATTCCCGGCCAGGCCTATGGCGCCGCGACGATGCCCAAGACGATCGCTCTTCTGACTTTCGGGCTTGGTGTATACATGACCGGGCGCAGCGTGATGGCCGGTGCGCGGCGGCCCGCCATCGTCATCGCCGACTGGGCGCGCTCGCCTGCGTCCGTCATCGGCCTCGCCGTCTCGCTCGCGCTGATCGTCATCTACATCCTCTTCTCCGACCTCATCGGCTTCGTGCCGATGGCGTTCATGATGATGGCCGCGCTGATGCTGACGCTCAGGGTCAAGCCGCTGACGGCGATCCTCGTCTCGATCGTTGCGGCCGTCATTATTCAGCAGGCATTCGGGCGGCTGTTGCTGGTGCCGCTTCCGCGCAACGCCTTTCTCGGCTTTCTCTGGTAGGGTCCATGTCCGTCGTCGCCGAGGCCTTCGCCCTCGTCTTCCAGCCCTATGTGCTTCTGGTCATCCTCGGCTCGGCCTGCTTCGGCATGTTCGTCGGGGCCATTCCGGGACTGACCGCGACGATGGCGACGGCGCTGCTCGTGCCGGTCACCTTCTTCATGGACCCGGTCCCGGCCATCGCCGCGATCGTCACCGCGACGGCGATGGCAATCTTCGCCGGCGACATACCGGGCGCGCTGTTGCGGATGCCAGGTACGCCGGCCAGCGCGGCCTATGTCGAAGACGCCTACCGGATGACCCGGCAAGGCCGGTCGGAAGAAGCCTTGGGCGCGGCGCTGGTGTTTTCGTCGATCGGCGGCATTTTCGGCACGATCGTTCTCGTCACCGCCTCGCCGGCATTGGCGGAGATCGCTCTGAAATTCTCGTCCTTCGAGTATTTCTGGCTGGTCGTGCTCGGCCTGTCCTGCGCGATCTTCGTTTCGCCGGGTTCCGTTCCGCGCGGCCTGATCTCGCTGCTGATCGGCCTGTTCGCCGCGACGGTCGGCATCGACAATCCGGCTGGCGAACCACGCTACACCTTCGGCATCGTCGATCTTCTGGCCGGGGTTCAGTTCATTCCGGCGATGATCGGCCTGTTCGCTGTGTCTGAGGTGCTGCGCTCGGTCGTCACGCGCCAGGAACGCCCGCGGATCGAACGGACTGGGCAGTCCGGCATCTTTCGCGGCCAGTGGATCAACCTTCGCCGCTATCCGGCGCAGGTCGTGCGCGGCAGCATGGTCGGCACCGCCATCGGGGCGCTTCCGGGGGCCGGCGCCGACATCGCCGCCTGGATCTCCTATGCGATCAGCAAGCGGTTTTCGAAAGATAAGGACAAGTTCGGCACCGGTCACGTGGAAGGGCTCGTCGAGGCCGGCGCCTCCAACAACGGCGCGGTCAGCGGCGCCTGGATACCGGCGCTCGTCTTCGGCATTCCCGGCGATTCGATCACCGCGATCGTCATCGGCGTCCTCTATGTGAAGGGGATCAATCCGGGACCGACGGTCTTCATCACCAACCCGCAGATGATCTATGCGGTGTTCATCGTGTTTTTCCTGGCCAACCTCATCATGCTGCCGCTCGGCTGGGTGGCGATCAAGGCGGCCGGCACGATCCTGTCGATCCCGACCCGGGTCCTGATGCCGATCATTCTGATGTTCTGCATCGTCGGCTCGTTCGCCATCAACAACTCGATTTTCGGCGTCATTCTGATGCTGATCTTCGGCGTCATCGGCTTTCTCATGGAGGAAAACGACATTCCGATCGCCCCGGCGATCCTCGGGCTGGTTCTCGGCCCAATGCTGGAGCAGAACTTCATCACCTCGATGATCAAGGCGGACGGCAGTTTCCTCGCCTTCTTCGAACGGCCGATCGCCGCCGGCCTCGGCCTCTTCACCATCGCGATCTGGTGCATTCCGCTGATCGTCTTGGCGGCGAACCGGCGGGGCGGCCAGGGGACTCCCGGCGAGAATATCGCTTCCGGTTGATCCGGCGCGCCGGGAATCACGTCAGGCGAGCGACACGTCGTATTTGGCGAAGTCGCGGTCGACCGTCAGGATCGTCAGTCTTTCGAGCCGGGCCTGAGCGATCAGCATGCGGTCGAAGGGATCGCGATGGTGGAGCGGAAGCATGGCGGCCGCGCGCGCGTGCGCCGTCTCGATCGGCAGGAATTGGTGGCCCGTTCGAGCGCACTGTTCCCAGATCTTGTCCGGCACGGGAAGCGCGCCGTTCTTCTTCTTGATCTCCACTTCCCAGACCGTCGCCGCGCTGACGAATGTCTGGGCGCTCCCGGCAAGAACCGTCCGATAGCGCTCGGGCAGCTTGGCGCTTTCGTAGAGCGCCCATAGGAGCACGTGCGAATCGAGCAGGTATGCGTCAACCGTCATTCCATGTACTGCTCGAATCCGGTCGCGATATCGTCCCAGTTATCTGGAACTTGAAACTGGCCGTCAAAAGCACCGACCCGTGGCAATGTCGGCCGTTCCGGCCGGGCAGGTCCGAGACGGACATACGGCTTGCCGTGCCGGGTCACCTGGACTTCCGCGCCGGCGGCGGCCTTGCGCAGAACGTTTGACAGGTTGGCCTTCATCTCAGCGACCGTGACGTCCATGGGAGCACCTCGTTATTATGGCTATAATTATGGCCTTAATCTCCCTGGAAACAAGTGGGCGGAAATGGCTGTTGCCGGCCGGGAGGACCCGACGCGCGCCTGGATCATGCCTCAGTCGGCCTCGTCATCCTCCAGAAGAATTCGTTCGGCGGCGCCGTCGAGATCCTCGTATTGCCCGCTCTTCAGGCTCCACAGAAACGCGGCGAGGCCGAGCATCCCGAGCCCGAGCGCGACCGGCAAGAGGTAGATCAGGACGTTCATGCCACCCCCTCCCCGACGAGCCGCGGGGGTGGAAGCCGCGGTGTGCGCGGCGCGAACGCCCCCTCGGTCCACCGCCCCATCTTGCCGCCGCGGGCCAGGCGCAGGGAGTTGGCGACGACGACGATGGAGGACGAGGACATGGCGATGGCGGCGCCCAGCGGCGTGATGTAGCCCGCGATCGCCAGCGGAACGGCAATGCAATTGTAAAGAATCGCCAGCGCGAAGTTCTGTTGTACCAACCGCCGGGCCTTGACGGCGACCCGGTGGGCGAAAGGCACCGCGAACAGGCTGTCCCGCGTGAACACGAAATCGGCGGCCAGCCGCCCGGCGTCGCAGGCGGACGCCGGCGCCATCGACACGTCGCCGGCCGCGAGGCTCGGCGCGTCGTTGAGGCCGTCGCCGACCATCAGAACCTTTGCTCCGCGTGCCTGCAAACCATGCAGACGCTCGATCTTCATGCCGGGCGTCTGGCCCGACGCCATTGCGGCGAGGCCGAGTTCGCCGGCGATCCGCGCGACGGGCTCAGCCGCGTCGCCCGACAGGACCTCGACAGCCAGGCCGTCCTGCTTCAGGTCGTTGATCGCCGCCGCGGCGTCACCGCGCAACGTCTCCGCCAGCTCGAAGCCGAACAGCCGACCGCCCTCCAGCGCAAAGCCGACGCCGCCGGCCCGCCCTCCGGACCATCCGTCGCCGGATGCGATGGCACCGACCCAATCGGCGCGCCCGAGACGGGCGCGCCGACCGTCGACTTCGCCCTCCACACCGCAGCCCGGCACCTCGTGAACCGCCGAGAGCGCTCCGGCGGATGCGGCGGGGAGAAAAGCCAGGATCGCCCTTGAGGCCGGGTGCGTCGAATGGGCGGCGAGCGCGCGCGCGGCCCCCGCATCATCGCCCTCGACATCCGAAGACGTGACGCGGGGGACACCCGTCGTCAGCGTGCCGGTCTTGTCGAAGACGACGTGGTCGGCCTCGGCAAGGCGTTCCAGTGCCGAGCCGTCCTTCATCAGGATGCCGTTCTCGAACAGCCGCGCCGCGCCGATGACGTGAACGACGGGAACCGCCAGTCCAAGCGCGCAGGGACAGGTGATGATCAGGACGGCGATGGCAGCGTAAGTGGCCGCGTACCAGTCGCCACCCGTCGCCACCAGCCAGCCGACGAAGGTGGCCGCGGCCAGGATGTGGACCGCCGGCGCATAGATCCGCGCCATGCGATCGGCGACGCGCACATAACGTCCGCGCCCCTTCTCCGCGGCTTCCATCATCCGGATGATTTCGGCGAGGAAGGAGTTTTCCGCCGTCGCCAGCGCCTCTATGTCGATCGAACCGGAGAGGTTCAGCGTCCCCGCCTCGACCCTGTCACCGCCGGACGCGGCAAACGGCGCGCTCTCGCCGGTGACGAGGGAGCGGTCGAGATCGCTCGTCCCCCACACCACCACGCCATCGACGGGAACCCGCTCGCCGGCGGCGACACGCAGGATCATGCCAGGCCGGACCTCGTCGAGCGGCACGTAGGAGAGCTCGCCGTCTTCAACCCGGCTTGCCCCCTTCACCGCCAGACGGCTGAGACCGGTGACGGCGGTTCGCGCGCGCTCGCGCATGCGCTGGTCGAGATAGCGCCCGATCAGGAGGAAGAAGAGCAGCGTCACCGCCGCGTCGAAATAGGCCGCCGCGCCGCCGGTGAGACTCTCGAAGACGCTCATGGCGAGCGCCAGCACCACGGCGAGCGAGATCGGAACGTCCATGTTGAGGCGCCCGGCCCTGAGCGCGCCGAAGGCGGACCGGAAGAAGACCTGGCCGGAATAGGCGACCGTCGGCAGGGCGATCAGCGCCGAGACCAGATGGAACAGGTCGCGCGTCGCGGCGTCGGCGCCGGACCAGACCGATACCGACAGGAGCATGATGTTGCCGGCCGCGAAGCCGGCGACGGCCAACGCCTTGAGCAGACCAGCCGATTCCCGCTGGCGGGACAAGTCGTCCAGATCGCCGATGTCGACCGGCGTCGCGCCATAGCCAAGACGCTCCAGGGCATCACTGACGACCAGTGGCGATCGATCCGCGGCATCGAGAACCACGGTCACCCGGCGCATCGTCAAATTGACGCGCGCCGAGACGACGCCGTCGAGCGGCGTCAGCGCCGTTTCGATCGTGGTCATGCAGCGGCCGCACGAGATATCCGGAACCGAGAAGACGTATTGGACCGTGCCGTCTTCGTTGACGCGTCCCGACCGCATCAGTTCCTCGGCCCGCAGCGCGCTCGCCGGATCAACGGTTTCGAGCGCGAAGCTCGTGGCCAGCGCCCCACCACAACAGCTCATGACCGTCTCACTCCACCACGAAGCGCACCGCTTTTTCCCAAGGCTGCTCGTCCGTCCCCGTGACGACGATGGCGGCCTCCCAAAGCCCCGTGCCGAGCTCGGTTGGAGCGGTGTAGGTTCCGCCCGGATCAGCCTGCAGCAGGATGGTGCGATCCTCCCGCTCGGAAGCCGGATGCCCGATCGTCGCCTCCACCGAAGCGTCGCGGATGGCGCGCTCCGTTCCGTCGATGAGACTGACCGTGAAGACCCCGTCCTGGTAAGACGTGCGCACGGTCCAGCCAAGCGCCGCCTGGCGACGCTTCGCCGCGGTCTCGGTGTCGAAACGCTGGCTCTCCACGTAGGAGTTCTGGACGACAAGCCCACTCCAGCTGGAATTGGCGAAATAGGCAAGCACGAGGTTTACCGAAATAATCGTCCCGAAGAACAGGACCATCACCGCCCACATATGCCAGCCGGTGAATTCGCGCGGTCGAAACAAGCGAGCCAGCATGGTCATTCCTCCAGAACTTCGAAGATTGCCTTGTAGGCGCTCGTCGCTTCCGACGCCTGATCCTTGACGACAAAACGGAAGTTGGTCGCGCCCGGCGCGATGGTCTCGGGCGGCTGCGCAACGAAGACGCGCAATGTGCGCAGTTTATCAGGTTCCACCGGCACCGCGAAGTGGGTGCCGGCCGGTTGCGCGATCTCGTTGATTTCCATCGTCGCACCGGGCAGGCCCTCGATACCGAGGGTGATCACGCGGGGCTCCGGGATCATGTTGAGCAGCTTGACGGTATAGCCGTTGCGAATCGAGCCGTCGCTGAGCGTCACGGCCACCGGGTTGCGGTCGTGCTGGACGTTGATCTCGAGCCTGTCGCGCGCCATCAGCGCGATGACCAAGGCGGCCCCGATCGCCGCCCATATAGCGGTGTAGATCAGCGTCCGCAGCCGGAAGATGATCCGCCAGTCGAAGTGGCGAAGATTGTCGCGAAAACGGCCGTTCTCGTCCCGTACTCGGGATGGGTCGATCGCTCCGCTCGCCGGATCGGTGGCGATCGCGAGATTGGCGTCGTAGTCGCGCAGCGTCGCGTAGGAAATCAGCCCGCGCTCCCGGCCGAGCCGGTCCATCACGGTATCGCATGCGTCGATGCAGAGCGCGCAGGTGATGCAGCCCAGTTGTTGCCCGTCGCGAATGTCGATGCCGGTGGGGCAAACCGCGACGCAGGCATTGCAGTCGACGCAGTCCCCAGCCGCAAGGCCGGCCGCCGCCGCCTTCTTGGCACCGTGCGTGCGCGGCTCGCCGCGCCAGTCATTGTAGGTGACGGTCAGCGAATCCTCGTCCAGCATCGCGGCCTGGATGCGCGGCCAGGGGCACATATAAATGCAGACCTGTTCGCGCATGAAACCGCCGAAGATATAAGTGGTGGCGGTCAGAATGCCGACGGTGGCGTAGGCGACGAAGGGCGCTTCACCGAGGATGAAGCTGGTGAGCAGTGTCGGCGCGTCGGCGAAATAGAAGATCCAGGCGCCGCCGGTCGCCGCCGCGATCACGAGCCAGGTCGTGTGCTTGAAGACGCGCTTGCGGATCTTGTCCGCGCTCCACCGCGCCTTGTCCAGACGGATGCGGGCGTTGCGGTCGCCCTCGAAGAAACGCTCGACGACGAGAAACAGGTCGGTCCAGACCGTCTGCGGACAGGCATAGCCGCACCAGGCCCGTCCAACGACGGATGTGATCAGAAAAAGGCCGACGCCAGCCATGACCAGCAATCCGGCGACGAAGAAGAATTCCTGTGGCCAGATCTCGATGAAGAAGAAATAGAAGCGGCGATTGGCCAGATCGATCAGGACCGCCTGGTCGGGCGCGTAAGGCCCGCGGTCCCACCGCAGCCATGGCGTGACGTAGTAGATGCCGAGTGTGATCGCCATGACGATCCATTTCAAGCGGCGGAAATTGCCCTCGGCACGCTTGGGAAATATCTTCTGGCGCGGCGCATAGAGCGGCTGGCTCTGCTGGCGTCCCCCGGCATTGACGGCCTCGACGTCGATCTGCGTTATTTCGGCGGGTTGGTCCAATTGCGACTCCTGCATTGCCGGAGGGCTGTCCGGCATGATCGCAAGTCTTTTCACCGTAATGGCGCCGTCGATCCTTGACCCAGATCAACCAGCCGCTTTGACCCCCGCTCCGCCCCGTGAGACACTTTAGGCGTGCGGCGAGGCAGGGAGGAAGCAATGGATTCCGTCCGGGAACCCGCGGCCGCACGCGATTTCAGCAATTCCGAGATGGGCGCGCTCGCCCATCTTTATCGCGGCGAGATCTATCGCTCGACGATTTGGCGGACCCGGCTCGACACCACGACGAACTGGGCTGTCGTCACGCTCGGCATCGCTCTGTCGATCGCGTTTTCATCGCCCAACGCCTCACCGCTGCCACTGGTCCTGGTCGGCATCCTGATTCTGTTTTTTCTGCTGCTCGAGGCGCGGCGATATCGCTATTTCAATGTCTGGCGGGCACGGGCGCGCTGGATGGAAAACAATTTCTACGCGCCGATGCTGCAGGACGGCGATCTGCACACCGAGAACGGCTGGACGCAAGTCCTCGCCGACAACTATCTCCGGCCGGTTTATCATATCAGTCAGGCGACAGCGATCGGCCGGCGGATTCGCAGAAACTACCTCTGGATCCTGTTGATCCAGACGGCCGCCTATATCGGCAAGCTGCTGGTGCATCCCACCGGCGTCGGCTCCCTGACCGAGTTCGTCGAACGCGCCGACATCGGCCCCTTCCCGGGAGAAGCGGTTCTGGCCATCGGCGTTTTCTACGTCGCAAGCTGGATGACGATCGCGATCTGGATCGCCCGCAGCGACGCGGCGAAATTCAAATCACGCGGATCGTCATCCAGTTCGATGGGCTGAGTTCAACTCCCTATTCACCGCCACCAAGGCTGTGGACGTAGACGGCGAGCTGCTTGGCTGTCACCTCACCCAGACGTCCGCCCCAGCCCGGCATGACACCGTGCTGCGGTGTGCCTACCTGTGCCATGATCTCGCTCTGGCTGCCGCCATAGAGCCAGAGCGCGTCGGCGAGGCGTGGCGCCCCAAGCTCGCGGACACCCTCGCCCGCCTCGCCATGGCAGGCGGCGCAGTTGTCGGCATAGACGGTCGCGCCGCTCGCGGCGGCCGCAGCGTCCGCCTCCTGGCCGGAGAGCTTGCGCACATAGGCTGCGACCGCCGCGATCTGCTCGCGGTCGAGGATTTCGTCGCGGCCGAACGCAGGCATCTCGGATATCCGGGTCTCGTCATCGTCGCCGTAGCGCACGCCGTGAAGGATGGTCGTGTAGATATCCTCCACGCCGCCACCCCAGATCCAGGCGTCGTCGTTGAGGTTGGGATAGCCGGCGCTGCCGGCCGCGCCGGAGCCGTGACACTGGACGCAATTGACCTTGAAGGCCGCGTTGCCCGCGGAGATCGCGAACTGGCGCAGATTTTCGTCGGCGGCGATGTCCGTCACGGACGATGCCTTGATCGCCTCGATGCGATCGACATTGCGCGCTTGCGCGCTTGCGATGTCGGCGCGCAGATCGGCGCGACTCGACCATCCCAGCACACCCTTCGTCGCCGAATTGATCAGCGGCAAAGCCGGATAGAGCACAACGTAAACCAGCGAAAACGCGATCGTCGCGTAGAACGTCCACAGCCACCATCGCGGCATCGGATTGTTCAGTTCCTTGATACCGTCCCAGGAATGGCCCGTCGTTTCGACACCGGTGACCGGGTCGATCTCTCTTTCGTCCGCCATCGATCAGTCCTCCTTGAACGGGATGCGTGCGGCCTCGTCGGCCGCTTTGCGTGCGCCGGGTCGCAGGACCCAGGCGAGGACGGCGACGAAAATCAGTACGAGGTACAAAAGACCCCAGCTGTCGGCGAAGGTGCGCATGCTCTGGTATTCGAAATCCATCTTTCGGCCCTTACCGGTCGTTGAGTTCAGGCTCGTAGGCCGAAAAGTCGACCAGCGTTCCGAGCATTTGCAGGTAGGCGACGAGCGCATCCATTTCGGTGAGCTTTTGCCGATCGCCGTCGAAATCGCTGACGACGGCCTTGGGGTAGCGATCGAGAAGCGCCGACGTGTCGGCCTCCGGGTCCGCCTGGGCGCGCAGGTCGGTCGCGGCGTTCTCGATCATCGCATCGGTGTAGGGCACTCCGACGCGGCGGTTGGCAACGAGATGCCCGGCCGGATCCTCCACGACCAGCTCCTTCCGCAGGAAGGCATAGGTCGGCATGACCGATTCCGGCACGACCGAACGCGGATCGGTCAGGTGCTGGACCTGCCATTCGTCCGAATAGCGGCCGCCGACGCGGGCCAGATCCGGTCCCGTACGTTTCGAGCCCCACTGGAATGGATGATCGTACACCGACTCCGCCGCCAGACTGTAAGGGCCATAGCGTTCCACCTCGTCGCGGAATGGCCGGATCATCTGGCTGTGGCAGGTGTAGCAGCCCTCGCGGATGTAGATGTTGCGGCCAGCCAGTTCGAGCGGGGAGTAGGGCCGCACGCCCTCCACCTTCTCGATCGTGTTCTCGAGATAGAACAGCGGCGCTATCTCGACGATCCCGCCGACGCTGACCACCAGCAGCGACAGGACGAGCAGAAGCGTGGCGTTGCGCTCGATCACGCCGTGCCGGGACAAGAGGCCGCGGGCTATGGGATCGGCCTTGACCTCCGGGAGAGCACCCTTCAGCGCGGAGTCGTCGTCTTTCTTGCTCATACTCATCCCCTTTAGCTGGCCGGCTGCGCGGCGGCTGTCGCGCGGCCCATCGGGGCCTCAACTCGCACGTCGCCGCGGATCGTCTTGTAGATGTTGAAGGCCATGACCAGCGCGCCGCTGAGGTAGAGCAGCCCGCCCAGCATGCGCAGCACGTAGTAGGGATACATGGCCGCGATGACTTCGGCGAAGGAGTAGACGAGGTAGCCGTCCGCCCCGTATTCGCGCCACATCAGCCCCTGCATGATGCCGGCAACCCACATGACCGCCGCGTAGATCACGATGCCCAGCGTGGCCAGCCAGAAGTGCCAGTTGACGAGACGCAGGCTGTAAAGCCGTTCGCGTCCCCATAGCTTCGGCACCAGGAAGTAGATCGCGCCGAAACTGATCAGGCCGTTCCAGCCAAGCGCGCCGGAATGCACATGCCCGATGGTCCAATCGGTGTAATGGCTGAGCGAATTGACCGCCTTGATCGACATCATCGGGCCTTCGAAGGTCGACATGCCGTAGAAGGCGACCGAGATCACCAGCATCCGCAGGATCGGATCGGTGCGCAGTTTGTCCCAGGCGCCCTGAAGCGTCATCAGACCGTTGATCATGCCGCCCCAGGACGGCATCCACAGCATCACCGAGAACACCATGCCCAGCGTCTGCGCCCAGTCGGGCAACGCCGTGTAATGGAGATGATGCGGCCCCGCCCAGATGTAGAGGAAAATCAGCGACCAGAAGTGGATGATCGACAGCCGGTAGGAATAGACCGGACGGTTCGCCTGCTTCGGGATGAAATAGTACATCATCCCCAGGAAGCCGGCGGTGAGGAAGAAACCGACGGCGTTGTGCCCGTACCACCACTGGGTCAGCGCATCCTGCACGCCCGAGAAGGCCGAATAACTCTTGGCACCCAGCAGCGAGACCGGCATCGACAGCCCGTTGACCACGTGCAGCATGGCGACGGTCACGATGAAGGACAAATAGAACCAGTTGGCGACGTAGATATGCGGTTCCTTACGCTTGATCAGCGTGCCGAGGAACACCGCGAGATAGGCCAGCCAGACGACCGTCAGCCAGAGATCCACATACCATTCCGGCTCGGCGTATTCCTTGCTCTGGGTGATGCCGAGCAAGTACCCGGTCGCGGCCAGCACGATGAACAGCTGATAGCCCCAGAAGACGAACCAGGCGAGATCGCCGCCCCACAAACGCGCGCGTGTGGTGCGTTGGACAACATAGAACGATGTCGCGATCAGCGCGTTGCCACCAAAGGCGAAGACCACCGCCGAGGTATGGAGCGGGCGAAGCCGACCGAAATTCAGCCACGGCTCGAAATTGAGTTCCGGCCAGGCGAGCTGGGACGCCACGATCACGCCGACGAGAAAGCCGGCGATCCCCCAGAACAGCGTGGCGATGACGCCGTAGCGCACGACGTCGTCGGCATAGCCCGCCTCGCTGGCCTGCGATGGGTCCCGCTTTCCCACGCCGGAGATTGGCAGCGCCGAAAATTCGATCCGCCGCAGCAAGATGATGGTGGCGACGGCCAAAACGAAAAACAGCACCCAGGCGTGAGCCTCGAACAGCGCATCCCTGGCGAAGGCTGCGCCGAGCAACGCCAGCAGCGCTCCCAGGCCGACCAGAATCGCCTCAACCTGATTCTTCATGATCAATGTTCTCCAAAATCCCTCGCGGCGCGACGTGCCAGCCTTGATGACGCCGCGACGTCCGCTTGCTCTTTGCCAGCGTCCAAAAACCTTTGCTTTGACTTGGATCAAGGAGGTTAGTGCCTGCCGACGTCTATGAATGGTCCAGCCGATGACCGCCGCCGGAGTCTAGAAATGCGATCCAGGGCACAACGAAGACGCGCGATAGGGCGTGGAGCCGCCCCCTTGCGGTCGATCGGTGCCGGCGTTTTTTCGCAGGGCGGCGAGAGCCTCGTCAGCCGGCTCAACGGTCATTTCCGAGTATTGTCGGACCTGTGCCACCGCTTGGAAGACATCGCCGACCATCTGCCCGACCATGTCGATCGCCAGGATGCGCTGCATGTCGCGCGCAGCCTTTGCGCGACCGTCATGAGTGCTCACGATTTCGAGGAATCCGTACTGTTTCCGCTCCTGAAATCACGCTTCGCCCGGGACGCGGACATCAAGGAAGCGCTGGAGAGCCTCCATTTCGAGCACTGGGAGGACGACATGTTCGCCGAAGAGCTGGCGGAAGCGCTCATCGGCTTCGTCAGCGGTCTCGAACCGCGCAATCCCGAGGCCCTCGGCTACATGCTGCGCGGCTTCTTCGGCGGCATGAGACGCCATATCGCTTTCGAGAAGGCCCAAATCGTCCCGCTGCTGAAACAGATCGAGGTGAGTCGTGGTGCGTGATCCAGCATTGATCCTGGCCCGCTACAGCGAGCCGGTTCCCCGCTATACGAGCTATCCGACGGCGCCGCATTTCGAGGCCGATCTCGGCCCGACGCTGCTGCCCGAGATGCTGGGCGCGATCGGCCAAAGCGAGCGCGTCTCACTGTATATCCACGTTCCCTATTGCGACCGGCTGTGCTGGTTCTGCGGCTGCCACACCAAACATACCAGGCAGTATGGCCCGGTCGCGGACTACGTCGCCTCCTTGTTGCGCGAGATCGCGCTGGTCTCGCGGGCGATCGGTTTTCCGGCACCGGTGGCGCAACTCCACTTCGGCGGCGGCTCCCCTAGCCTGATGCGCTCCGGCGACTTTCAACGCCTGTCCGACGCTCTTCGTGAGGCCTTCACGATCGACGCGGCGACCGAAATCAGTGTCGAGATCGACCCGTCCGACGTCACCGACGACACGCTCGACGGCCTCACGGCGCTGGGCATGACGCGGGCGAGCATCGGCGTTCAGGATTTCGATCCCGCCGTGCAGGCCGCCATCAATCGGCCCCAGAGCTTCGAATTGACCCGGGAGGTCATCGCAAGCCTGCGCGCGATCGGCATCGGCTCCCTGAATATCGACGCCCTTTACGGCCTGCCGTTGCAGACGGAAAGGCGGCTTGCCGCAACGCTGGAGAAGGTCGTCGATCTCGCGCCGGACCGCATCGCGCTGTTCGGTTATGCCCACATGCCGTGGCTGAAGAAGCATCAGACGATGATCCGGGACGAGGATTTGCCGGATCAGACGGAGCGCTTCCGACAGGCGCGCCTCGCCGAGGCGGCGCTGGTCGCGGCCGGTTACGCGGCGATCGGCATCGATCACTTCGCGCTGCCGCACGACACGCTCGCCGAAGCGGCGCGCACAGGCACGCTGCACCGCAATTTTCAGGGCTATACGACGGACGCCTGCGCAACGATGATCGGGCTCGGCGCCTCTTCGATCGGACGGCTTCGCGACGGCTACGTACAGAACATCGTTCCGACCGCATCCTATCGCGCTGCCGTCGACGCCGACCGTCTCCCCGTCGGGCGCGGCTACCGGCTGAGCGATGACGACCGCGTTCGCGCCTATTGGATCGAACGGCTGATGTGCGACTTCGCCGTCTGCTTTGCCGACCTGGAAGCCCGATTCGGCGCGGCCGCCGCGCCCTATATCGCGGAAGCCCGCATGATCGCCACAAGCGACACCGACGGGCTTTGCCGCGTCGAGGCCGACCGCTTCGTGATCCCGGACGACGCCCGGCCGTTCACGCGCATCGTCGCGGCCCGGTTCGACGCGCATCTGAAGACGTCGGCATTCCGGTATTCCAAGGCGGTGTGAAGCGGGCGACCACGCCGGCCGAGACGCCCAGTCTCAGCGGTCGACTTCGCAGCACTCCTGCAGCAGGCGCAGGTTGGGCACGGTGACGGTTCGGTTGTGCTCGACGACGATCGTGCCGGTCCTTCGCAGTTTGGTGATCTGGCGGCTGACGGTCTCGATGGTGAGACCGAGAAAATCGGCGATGTCGGCACGCTTGAGCGGCAATTCGAAGCAGATGGGACCGTCAGCCCCCAACTGCTCGGGATCGATATGGGAGGCGATCAGGAACAGAAAACTCGCCACCTTCTCCGCCGCCGATTTGCGGCCGAGCGTGAGAATCCACTCGCGCGCCTCGTCGAGTTCCTTCAAGGACTGCTCGTGCAGCTTATGCTGGAGCTCCGGCGTCGTGGCGACCATTTCTTCGATGATACTCTTGGGAAAGGAGCAGACGGTGACTCCTGTCGCCGCTTCGGCCGAGGCCACCGTCTGGCTCTTGAAGGGGCGGCCGAGAAAGTCCGGCGCGAATTGCAGGCCGACGATCTGCTGGCGCCCGTCGGCCATCAACCGCGTCAGCTTCACCACGCCGCTCAGAATGTTGGAATAGCGGCGCGCGCCTTCGCCGGCAGGCACCAGTTCTTCATCGCTGCCATAGGCATGCCGGGACGTGTGCTTGCTGAGCGTGATCAACTGATCCGGTGACAGCGCGCCGCAGACGCCCCGATGCCGTGCTTCGCAGGCGCGGCATAGGACTGGGAGTTCCGAGTTGTGAATATCCAGCCGCTCGACCGGGGAAGTTTGGGCCATCATTTGATCATCCACGCCATTCCTCCCAGCGGCAGTGTTAAAGAAGATAGGCTTGCGGTTCAAACCCTGTTTGCTATCGAACGGACGGGCGAGCCGGCTGACACCTGATTCCAACGGCCAACAGGGGGACATATGCAGGAGACGTGGCGCTGGTTCGGTCCGGCCGACAAGATCGCTCTGGCCGAAATCCGCCAGACCGGGGCCCGCGGCATCGTCAATGCCCTGCACGAGATCCCCTATGGCGAGGTCTGGCCCATCGAGGCGATTGCGGCCCGCCAGGCGCTGATCGAAGCGGACCCGTCGCTGGGTCTCACTTGGCGCGTCGTCGAAAGCCTGCCGGTGCACGAGCGAATCAAGCTCGGCGACAGCGATCTGGAGCCGCTGTTCGAGACCTACCGGCAGTCGCTGCGCAATCTCGCCGCCCGCGGCATCGACACGGTCTGCTACAATTTCATGCCGCTGCTCGACTGGACGCGGACCGAACTGGCCGCGCCACTGGCCGGTGGCGGTACGAGCCTGCGCTTCAACCTGCACGAATACGCCGCCTTCGACGTCTTCATGCTGGAGCGGCCGGGGGCGGCGGAGGACGTCTCACCCGAGGTTCTCGATCGCGCCAAGGCGTGGTTCGATGCCTCGGATGCCGCCGATCGCGAGCGGCTTCTCGCGGCGATCATGGCCGGCCTGCCCGGCGCCTATGCGCGCTACGATGTGCCCGGCCTCCGCGACATCCTGAAGCGCTACGACGGCGTCACCCGCGACGACGTCCGCGCCAATTTCAAACGCTTCCTCGAAGCGATCATTCCCACAGCAGAGGCGGCCGGCATGCGCCTTTGCGTCCATCCCGACGATCCGCCGCGACCGCTCTTCGGGCTGCCGCGCATCGTCTCCAATGCCGAGGACATCGCCTTCGTGCTCGATGCCGTTCCTTCCCCTTCCAACGGCCTGACGCTCTGCTCGGGCTCGCTGGGCGCCAATCCCTTGAACGACGTGCCGGGTATCGCCCAGCAATTCGCCGACAAAATCCATTTCGCGCATCTGCGCAACGTCGCCAAGGATGCCGACGGCTCCTTCGAGGAGGCCGATCATCTCGCCGGCGACATCGACATGGTGGCGCTGGTGCGCGTGCTGATGGCCGAGGAGCGCCGCCGCCGGGCCGAGGGCCGCGCCGACTGGCAGATCCCGATGCGGCCCGATCACGGCCACGAGCTTCTGTCGGATATCGGCCGGGGCACGCATCCCGGCTATCCGGTGATCGGGCGGATGCGCGGCCTTGCGGAACTGCGCGGCGTCATGGCCGCCATCGAAGCCTTGGAAGGAAGCGCGTCGTGACCCCCGCTTCGACCCGCCGCATCGTTGCGATCGGCGAATGCATGATCGAGCTCGCCTCGGCCGGAGAGGGTCTCTACCGCAAGGGCTTTGCCGGCGACACCTTCAACACCGCCTGGTACCTGCGCCGCGAGCTCGACGCGGATTGGCGGGTCGCCTATCTGACCGCACTCGGCACCGACCCCACCTCCAACGAGATGCTCGCCTTCTTCGCCGAGGCCGGTATCGAGACGACCCCGGTGCGGCGCATCGATGGGGCCATGCCGGGGCTCTACATGATCCATCTCGACGGCGCCGAGCGCAGCTTCTCCTATTGGCGTGACACCAGCGCGGCGAAGCAACTCGCCGCCGATCCCGGCCACCTCGAAGCGGCATTCGCGGGCGGCGACGCCTTCTATTTTTCCGGCATCACCCTGGCGATCCTGCCGGCCACGGATCGAAACGCGCTGCTCGAAAAGCTCGGCGCGGCGAAGGCCGCCGGGAAAGCCGTCGCCTTCGACCCCAATATCCGCCCACGCCTCTGGCCCGATCCCGCCGAAATGCGCCGTTCGATCAAAGCCGCCGCTGGCGTCTCGACGATTTGCCTGCCGAGCTTTCCCGACGAGAAAGCCGCGTTTGGCGATGCCTCTCTGGCTGAAACCGCCGACCGCTATCTCGGCCTCGGTGCGGACGAGGTGGTGGTCAAGGATGGCCCCGATCCGGCACTCGTCGCTTATGCCAATACGCGTGAACAGGTCGCAGCTGAGGCCGTCGCGCAAGCGCTCGACACAACGGGTGCCGGCGACAGTTTCAGCGCGGCCTATTTCGCCGCGCGCCTCGACGGCCTGCCGCCGATCGACGCCGCCCGCAAAGGCCACGCGCTGGCCGCGCAGGTCGTCCAGCACTACGGCGCGTTGATGCGATAGAGCGGCGGCGATGCGCAGCGACGAAGATTGACTTGCTGACACCCCTTTCGCTACAGACCGGACGACAGTCACGGCCTGAGCGGAAAGACAGTCTTGTTCGACAACCAAAGTCACGCGGACGCAAAGGTATCGTCGGAACGGAGCTTCGCGCTCACCTTCGGCGCCGTCCTATTGCTCGTCAGTTTTTGGCCGCTCGTGTCCGGCGGCTCCGTTCGCTTGTGGGCAGCGTTCCTGTCAGCCGGTTTTTTCGTCCTGGCCTTCGCCCGGCCGGCCATCTTCGCGCTGCCCAACCGGTATTGGTCGCGCCTCGGCGTACTTCTCGGCCATATCGTGTCACCGGTCGTGATGACGCTGCTCTATGGAGTGGTGGTACTACCCAGCGGACTCTTCTTGCGCGTGATTGGCGTCGATACGATGAACCGGCGCATCGACAGGTCGGCAACGAGCTACTGGATCGAACGCGACGAACAACCAGGCGCCATGGATCGCCAGTTCTGAGGAAAAGCCATGTCGTTCATCGCCGAATTTTTTCATTTCATGGGAAGGCGCAAGAAATACTGGCTCTTCCCGGCTTTCATAACGCTCTTCCTGTTTGGTGGCTTGCTGGTCATCACGCAAGGCTCGGCCGTCGCACCCTTCATCTACACGCTGTTCTAAGATGACGGTCATCGTAGGGCTGTCGGCCTATTTCCACGACAGCGCCGCGGCGATTGTCGTGGACGGACGGCTCGTTGCCGCGGCCCAGGAAGAGCGCTTCTCCCGCAAGAAGCACGATTCGCGCTTTCCGCGGCAGGCCCTGGACTACGTCCTCGAAGAGGCCGGGGTATCGATCGACGACGTCGACCATTTCGCGTTTCACGACAAGCCGTTCCTCAAATTCGAACGGTTGATCGAAACCTACCTGACCTATGCGCCGAAAGGATTTGGGTCGTTTCGACGGGCGATACCGATCTGGCTTCGCGAGAAGCTGTTCATGAAATCGATGATCGGCGATGAGCTGCAGGACGCCGGCGCCGACAAAGCATGCCGCAAGAAGATTCTGTTCGCGGAACATCATCAGGGCCATGCGGCGAGCGCCTTCTTCCCCTCACCATTCGACGAGGCGCTGGTGCTGACCATGGATGGCGTCGGCGAATGGGCGACAACCAGCGTCTCGATCGGCCGCGGCAACAAGCTGGAAATGGTCCGCGAACTACACTTTCCCCATTCGCTCGGCCTGCTCTACTCCGCCTTCACCTATTATCTCGGCTTCAAGGTCAACAGCGGCGAATACAAGGTCATGGGCCTGGCACCCTATGGCGAACCGCGTTTCGCCGACCTCATCCTCGAAAAGCTGGTCGATGTGAAGCCGGACGGCTCGTTTCGTCTCGACCAGAGCTATTTCACCTACGCGACCGGCCTGACAATGACCGGCCCGGCCTTCGCGGCATTGTTCGGCCAACCGACGCGCAATCCCGAGACCGATCGTCTCACCCAGTTCCACATGGACGTTGCGGCATCCCTCCAGGCGGTGACCGAAGAGATCATCCTGCGCATGACCCGCTCCCTGGCGGAGGAATTCAACATCCGCAATCTCTGTCTGGCCGGCGGGGTCGCGTTGAATTGCGTCGCGAATGGCAAGATCCTGCGCGACGGCCGGTTCGACGACATCTGGATTCAGCCGGCGGCCGGCGACGCCGGCGGCTCGGTCGGGGCCGCTATGGCCGCCTGGCACTGCGAATTGGGCCATCCGCGCCAGCCGGAAACGCCGGACGCCATGCGCGGCGCCTATGTCGGCCCGGAATTTTCGCAAGAAGCGATCGAAGCTGCTCTCGACGCATGCGGCGCCGTGTATTCGGTCACGGATTCGGATGCCTTGGTCGTCTCCGTGGCAACGGAACTCGCTAGCGGCAAGGCCGTCGGCTGGTTCCAGGGACGGATGGAATTCGGCCCGCGGGCGCTTGGCGGACGCTCCATCCTGGCCGACCCCCGCTCCGGGCAGATGCAGAAGACGCTCAACCTGAAGGTCAAGTTTCGCGAGAGCTTCCGGCCGTTCGCGCCGGCTGTCCTGCGCGAACATGTCGGCGAATGGTTCGAGATCGAGGGCGACAGCCCTTACATGCTGATGGTGGCCGATGTCCGCAAATCGCGGCGCCGGGCGATGTCGGAAAGCGAAAACAGCCTCTTCGGAATCGACAAGCTGAATGTCGCCCGCTCGGAGATTCCGGCCGTCACCCATGTCGACTATTCGGCCCGTATCCAGACCGTCAGCGCCGACACCAATCCGCGCTTTCACGCCTTGCTGAGCGCGTTCAATGCACAGACCGGCTGCCCGGTCCTGGTCAACACCTCGTTCAACGTCCGCGGCGAGCCGATCGTCAACACGCCGCAGGATGCCTTCCGGTGTTTCATGGGGACGGGGCTGGATGTCCTGGCGATCGGCAATTGCCTGTTGTTCAAGGAAGAGCAGACCGCCGCCGAGAACGCCTCCTACCGGGATGCCTATGAGCTCGATTAAGCGCTGGGCTGCCATCCTGTTCGTCAATATCGCGCTGCTCGCCGGCAGCATTTTTCTCGCCAATCTCTATCTCGACTTCGACAATTTCCGCCGAACCCAACCGGAACAGGAACGCCAGCGCCTGGAAGCGGAGGCGCGCGACATCGACGCCGCCTATTTCCGCCAGTGCCTGTCGCAGGATCATGTGCAGATCTTTTATCCCGACCTTTTGCGTCAGGAGAGGTACCGGTCGATCTCGGAGAGCACCGGCTTTTTGCCGCCCGGCCCGATTCCGCACACGGCCACCGCCTATTGCAACGAAGGCAATGGCTTCGTCCGCTATACCAGCGATCGCTTCGGCTTTCGCAACGACGATGCAAACTGGGACCGGCCGGTCGACGTCCTTTTCGTCGGCGATTCCTTCGTCCAAGGGGCCTGTGTGGACGAGCCCTATGTCTTGTCGAACCGGGTAGCCGAGCGAACCGGCAAGAATGTCGTCAATATCGGCACCGGGAGCAACGGCCCCAATCACTACCGCGCGCTGCTCGACACCTTCGTCCCGATAGTCGAACCGGCTTACGTCGTGCTCGTGTTCTTTCCCAACGACAACGTCCAGATCGACGCTGACGACGCCTATAGCACCCGCCAGCATGGAACGCCGGCGGCCCATTACAGCCGCTCTGGCATCGACCAGCAGGGGCGCGACTTCTATCGCGCGGTCCGACCGTTGATGGAGCCGACATCCGGCCTGACACCGAAGATCGACTGCGACCGCGTCGACCTGACCTTTCCGGACATCCAGAAACAGGTGAAGGCCGATTTTTCCGCCCAAGCGAGCGCGAACTTCGGGAATGCTTTCGTCCAATATCTCCAGCAGATCGACAGCCGAGAAAAAGTCGCCGGCCTGGTCAAGCTGAGGGCGCTCCGCGGCATGCTTGCGACAATCGGGCAATCGGAGACCGAAGACCCGCTCACCACGCCCGACGCCACCCGCGCGGCCATCGACGCCCTGTTCGAGCAATGCGACGGCACCTGCGTCCCGGTGATCGCGCTGCTGCCGGGTTCGGAATACTGGCGGTCGGACTGGCGAACGGACACCTATCTCGACTTCGTGACCGCCTACGCGAAAGAGCGGGCCGGAAACCGCGATTACAAGCTGCTCGACGCACGCCCGCTGATCGACAGAAATGGCCTGGCTGATTTCCCGCCGGTCGGCGCCCATTACAGCGAAGAGCCATATGGCAGGGTCGGCGACGCGATCGCCGAAACCATTGGCGTAGAATGATCGCCAAGCCGCGGTGATCAGGCGCCTTTGAGCGGGACGATCCTGCTCGCCGAGCCCCGGCCGGCCGTGGAGCCCTCATTCTCTCTCGCGGGCAATTTTGCGGCGCGGAAGAAATTCGGCCGTTGCGGTTCATGTTGCGGGCCGCTGCCTATATGGTCTCGGATCAGAAGTACCGCGAAAGGTCGTTTTCTGGACCGCGGTGCAGGGCGTGATGGTTCGGAGGCAAAATGTGCGGCATATGCGGTGAAATCCGGTTCGACGGGCAAAAGGCCTCGGCCGGGCGGCTTCAGCGCATGGGCGACTGCCTGGCTCCGCGTGGTCCGGACGGCTCCGGCCAGGTGATGCGCGGCCGGGTCGGCCTCGGCCACCGGCGGCTGAAGATCATCGACCTCTCCGACAAGGCCGAGCAGCCGATGGTCGACCCCGAACTCGGGCTCACCATCGCCTTCAACGGCTGCATCTATAACTATCCGGAGCTGCGCAAGGAGCTTGAAGGCAAGGGCTATCGCTTCTTCTCGCATGGCGACACGGAGGTCATCCTCAAGGCCTATCACGCCTGGGGACGCGATTGCGTCAAGCGCTTCCACGGCATGTTCGCCTTCGCCATCCACGAGCGCGACTCTGGCCGGGTGCTGCTTGCTCGCGACCGCTTCGGCATCAAGCCGCTCTACCTGTCGCAGAACGCCGGGCGCCTCTATTTCGCCTCCTCGTTGCCGGCGATTCTCAGGACCGGCGACGTCGATACCGCGATCGACCGCGAGGCGCTGCACCACTACATGACGTTCCACGCCGTGGTGCCGCCGCCGCTGACTATTCTCAAGGGCGTTCGCAAGCTCGCCCCCGCGACGACGCGGCTGATCGAGGCGGACGGCAGCTTCGACGACGACATGTTCTGGGTGCCCGAATTCGGACCACGCCCAGGCGACGACAAGCTGTCGTCGAACGATTGGCGTGACATGGTGCTGGAATCGCTCAAGACCGCGGTCGCTCGCCGCATGGTCGCCGACGTTCCGGTCGGGGTGCTTTTATCGGGCGGCGTCGATTCCTCGCTGATCGTCGGGCTTCTGGCAGAGGCCGGGCAGAAGGACCTCAACACCTTCTCGATCGGTTTCGAGGATGCCAATGGCGAGGTCGGCAACGAATTCGAGTTCTCCGACCTGATCGCCAATCACTACGGCACCGAGCACCACAAGATCTTCGTGCCCGGCTCGGAACTGATGGAGCATCTGCCCGGCACCATCGCGGCGATGTCGGAGCCGATGGTCTCTTACGACAATGTCGGCTTCTACCTCTTGTCGCGCGAGGTTTCCAAGCACATCAAGGTGGTCCAGTCCGGCCAGGGCGCCGACGAAATCTTCGGCGGCTATCACTGGTATCCGCCGATGGTCGGCGCCAATGATTCGCTGGCCGCCTACAGCCATGCGTTCTTCGACCGCTCGCATGAGCGGCTGCAGAGCCACATTTCGCCGGAATGGCACACGGAGACCGACGTCAGCCGCGAATTCGTCGAGCGGCATTTCGCCATGCCGGGCGCGGAAAACCCCGTCGACAAGGCGCTGAGGATCGACGCCCACGTCATGCTGGTCGACGATCCGGTCAAGCGGGTCGACAACATGACCATGGCCTGGGGACTGGAAGCGCGGGTGCCCTTCCTCGACCACGAGCTGGTGGAACTGGCCGCGCGCGTGCCGGCGGCCGAAAAGCTGAAGCAGGACGGCAAGGGTGTCCTCAAGGAAGTCGCGCGTCAGATCGTCCCGTCGGCGGTGATCGACCGCAAGAAGGGATATTTCCCGGTTCCGCAGCTCAAATACATCTCCGGCCCCTATCTCGACATGGTGCGTGATACGCTGACCTCCGAAAGCGCCAAATCGCGCGGCTTGTTCCGCGGCGACTATCTCGAGACGCTGTTCGCCGATCCGGCCGCCCACATCACGCCGCTGCGCGGCTCGGAACTCTGGCAGGTCGCGCTTCTCGAACTTTGGCTCCAGCAGCAAGGGATCTAGCGCCGCTATGGCAGATCACCGGCCCAGGACCCAGCCCAATATCGACCACCGGCTGAAGCGGATGCGCACCGACGGCATCAAGGCGCCGATCGGCCGGCACGATCCGAATGTGCCGGCGGCCGAGAAAAACGCCTATCTCGATTGCGGTTGGGGGCGGCTGGTCTTCGCCCAGACCTTCGAGGACCCGACGGAGCTCGTGCGCAGCCTGCGCGAGGAAGGCCCCGATCGCCGCGATATCGCGTTCTACGCACGCGACCCGCATGTGCTTTTGAGCCACGCGCCGCAGGAGCTGTTCCTCGATCCCTCGCACACCTACCGTCTCGATCTTTCGACCTATCGCAGCGATCCGCGCCGGCCGCGCGGCTATTTCATCCGGCGCCTGTCCTCCGAGCAGGACGCGACCGAGGTCAACCGCATCTACCAGAGCCGCGCCATGGTGCAGGTGCATCCATCCTTCTTCTGGTCGAATCGAGATAACCGGGCGCTGACCTACTTTGTGGCCGAGGACGAAACCACCGGCGCAATTCTTGGCACGGTCACCGGCGTCCACAATCGGCGCGCCTTTAACGACCCGGAGAATGGTTCCTCGCTCTGGTGCCTTGCGGTCGACCCCCAGGCCACGCATCCCGGCATCGGCGAGGCGCTAGTGCGCCGGCTGGCCGAGCATTTCCAGGCGCGCGGCTGTGCGTTCATGGATCTGTCGGTCATGCACGACAACGAGTTGGCGATCGGGCTCTATGACAAGCTGGGCTTCTACCGGGTTCCGTATTTCGCCGTGAAGCGCAAGAACGAGATCAACGAGAAGCTGTTCACCGGTTCCGGCGCCGATTACGACAGCCTCAACCCCTATGCCCGGATCATCGTCGACGCGGCGCGGCGGCGGGGCATCCATACCGAAGTGACCGACGCGGCCGGAGGCTTCTTCCGCCTGACCCAGGGCGGTCGCACGATCCATTGCCGCGAAAGCCTGTCGGAGCTGACCTCGGCCATCGCGATGTCGATCTGCGACGACAAATCGGTAACCCGCCGCATGGTCGAGGCCGCCGGCGTCGCGGTCCCCGAGCAGATCGAGGCGGACGGCGGCGACGAGGCGCTTGCCGCCTTCATCGCCCGGCATGGCCAGATCGTCGTCAAGCCGGCGCGAGGCGAACAGGGCCGCGGCATTGCCGTCGGCATCGAAACCGTCGAGGACGCGAAAGCCGCGATCACCGCGGCGCGCGAGCAATCGGACCGGGTGCTGCTGGAATCCTGCTTCGAGGGCCAGGATCTCCGGCTGATCGTCATCGACTATCGCCTGGTCGCCGCCGCCCTGCGCAAGCCGCCCCAGATCACCGGCGACGGCAGATCCAGCGTGCGCGAACTGATCGAACATCTGTCCCGGCGCCGGGCGGCGGCTACCGCCGGCGAAAGCCGGGTGCCGCTCGACGCGGAGACCGAGCGCTGCGTCAGGAATGCCGGTCACGCCCTGGACGACATTCCGGCGAAGGGCGAGCGGATCACCGTTCGCAAGACCGCAAATCTTCACACCGGCGGCACCATTCACGACGTGACCGGCGAGGTGCATCCGGTTCTCGTCGATGCGGCTGTCGCCGCTGCCCGGGCGATCGAAATCCCGGTGACGGGGATCGACCTGATGGTCAAGGCGCCGCACTTGCCGGACTACGTCTTCATCGAGGCGAACGAACGGCCGGGGCTTGCCAATCACGAGCCGCAACCGACGGCGGAGCGGTTCATCGACCTCTTGTTTCCCCTGTCGATCCCGTTTTCAGTGCGCGCCGCCAGGTCTCACAAACGTAAATCCAGGAAGGACGACTAGGTGCCAAGGCTTGCCATCGATGCGCAGTATCTGACGGACCAGCTGAAGGCGCTTCTCGATATCCCCAGCCCCACCGGCTACACGGACACCGTCGTTCGCCATGTCGCCAAGGAACTGGAGCGACTCGGGCTGACCGTCGAACTGACCCGGCGCGGCGCGATATCGGCGCTCCGGCAAGGCTCGCGCCGGGCCTCGGCGCGGGCGATCGTCAGCCATCTCGATACGCTGGGTGCCCAGGTCAAACGCCTGAAGGAGAACGGCCGCCTCGAACTCGTGCCGATCGGCCACTGGTCGGCGCGCTTTGCGGAGGGCGCGCGCGCGACGCTGTTCACCGAATCCGGCACCTATCGCGGCACGATCCTGCCGCTGAAAGCCTCCGGCCATACCTATAACGACGAGATCGACACCATGCCGGTCGGTTGGGATTTCGTGGAGTTGCGGGTCGACGCACTCGGCCGCGACGTGCGCGAGCTGCAGGCCCTCGGCATCGAGATCGGCGATACCGTTGCGATCGACCCGCAGCCGGAGTTTCTCGACAACGGCTTCATCGTCTCGCGTCACCTCGACAACAAGGCCGGCGTCGCGGTCATGCTCGCCGCGATCGAGGCGATGGAGCGCGCCGAGGCATCGACGCCCGTCGACATGCACTGGCTGTTCACCATCGCCGAGGAGGTTGGCGTCGGCGCCGCCTCTATCCTGACGCCCGACGTCGCCTCGATGATCGCGGTCGACAACGGCACGTCGGCGCCAGGCCAGAATTCCTCCGAATTCGGCGTCACCATTGCCATGGCCGACCAGACCGGCCCGTTCGACTATCACCTGACCAAGAAACTCGTCCGGCTCTGCCAGGAAGAGGATATCCGCTACCAGAAGGATATCTTCCGCTTCTATCGTTCCGATTCCGCCTCCGCGATCGAGGCAGGGCACGACGTGCGCACGGCGCTGATCACCTTTGGCGTCGACGCCTCGCATGGCTATGAACGCATCCACATGCATGCGCTGCGCTCGCTCGCCGAACTCGTCACCGCCTACGCCACCTCGCCGGTCGAGATCGAGCGGGATCGCAACCAGCATGCAGGTATCCAGGGATTCACCCGGCAGCCGGCGGTCGAGGCGGAGCAGGCGCTCGCCGAGGATTCCCACCTCGCCGAGTAACGCGCTGCCGTCCCGCCGGATCCAATGGGCGTCGAACCTCTCGCTGTTCATAAGATCGCGCGACCGCGATAATATCGAATACCGGGGTCCGGTGTGGCACCGCGTCGCCGACAACAGGGGATGATAGGCATGACGTCCGAAAAAATCCTGACGCTGGCCGAGGCGTGGTGGCGCGATATCGAGGCGACCGCCGCGGCCCATCCCTCCATCGCGATCATGGGTCTGATTCTCGCCCTCCTGTCGCTGCTCCTGTCGCGAAGCCTGCTTGTCTTCCTCACCGCGGCGTTTCTCGCCGTCGCCGCCATCGTTGTCACGGAGCCGGTTGCCGATCCGCTCAAACGCGAAGCCCTCATCGGCGGGTTCTTCCTGGCGATCGTCCTCGTCTCCCTCGTGGTGATGATGCTGCGGCTGCGCCTGCGTCAGGCACGCATCGATCTGCGCCGCACGGCAGCGGAAGCGAGCGAATGGCAAGCCCTCTATCAGGATGAGGTGCGCTGGCGGAAGGCCGGCGGCGATGTACGGGACCGGCTGCCGCCGGGCGGCTGAGGTCAACCGAGGCGCCGAGACCCGCTGCCGTCGTCAGAGCCCATTTTTGACAAAGGCCTCGGCGCGATCGATCGGATCCGCTGCATCGCGCGTCGCCGCGTCGGATTCCACCAGGGTCGTCGCCACCTTCGAGGACGCCTTGAGCGTGCGGTGAACCGGGCATTTGTCGGCGATTTCCAGGATCTTGGCTTCAAGCCCATCAGGCACACTGCCCTCGATGTGGATGCGGCGGGTGAACTGATCAATCTTGCCGTCGCGCGCCCGCTCGTCCTCGGCGCAGGACTCACAGTCCTTGAAGTGCACCTTTCGATGCGCGACATCGACCGTGATCCGGCCGAGATCGAGCTTCTTGCGATCGGCGTACATGCGCAGCGTCATCGAGGTGCAGCTGGCCAGCGCCGCCGACAGGAAGTCGTAGGGCGATGGTCCGCTGTCGAGGCCGCCGACGCTTTCCGGCTCGTCGGCCATCAGCCGGTGACGCCCCGCATGGACCGCGTTCTGGAACGTGCCGCCGAGGGTCTCGCGCACGCCGACATGCTCGATCTCGGTCTCGCCCTGGGGCTTTTCCGGCCCGATGTAACGGGTTGCCCAGCCGGCGACGACCTCGGCCGCGAACTCGGCGTCGGCGCGCTTGGTCAACAGGTGATCGGCGCCGTCTAGCGACACGAAGCTCTTGGGGTGGCGCGCCGCGGTGAAAATCGCGCTGGCATTGTCGATGCCGACGAACTCGTCGACCGGCGAATGCATCACCATCAGCGCCTTGCGCATCGTCGCGATGCGATCCGTCAGGCGAGTGCCGCGAATGTCTTCCAGGAACTGCCGGCGGATGGTGAAGGGGCGGCCGGCCAGTTTCACGGCAACCGCCCCCTCGGCCTGGATGGCGTCGACATGGGCCGCGAACTGTTTTTCGACGTGGCTGGCTTCGGCGGGCGCCGCGATGGTGACCACCGCCCTGACCTCGGGAATGTCGCCGGCAACGGCAAGAACGGCCGCGCCTCCCAGCGAATGGCCGATCACGATTTTCGGCGCCGCGAAATTGGCCCGAAGATAGTCGGCGGCGCTTTTCAGATCGGCGACGTTGGAGGAAAAGTTCGTCGAGGCGAATTCGCCCTCGCTGGAGCCGAGGCCGGTGAAATCGAAGCGCAACACGGCGATGCCCTGCCCGGCGAGGCAATTGGCGATGGTCCGCGCCGCCTGAAGGTCCTTGGAACAGGTGAAGCAGTGGGCAAAGAGCGCATAAGCCCGCACCGGGCCCAGCGGCATGTCGAGCCGAGCCGATAGGGCGTCGCCGGAATGGCCTTGGAAGTCGACGCGCAGGATCGAATCGCTCATGCCGCTGAGACTCCGATGTTTGTTACGATGGGCTGGACGATAGCCACTTTCGGCGCGCGCCGGCAGGTCCCGACGGTCACATGATCCGGAGGCAGAATTTTCTTTTGCCGATCGCGCGCGGCGAACACGATCAGATACGCGGGTTCGCCGATCCCCGCCTCCTCTATCAACCGCTGGCCGATCCACCTACATGGCTCCGATCCGCACAAATATCTCCGATTGGAAGCCACAATGGTCCAGCCTGACGATCTCTCCCAGCTCGGCCGCGACGCCCGCCCGGCGGCATCGCCCGACGAAGCGGTTCTCGAAACCGTGCCCTATCGGCGCGGCGAGGGCGCACCGGCCATCGTCCGCTTCACCTGCCCGGAATTCACCTCGCTCTGTCCAGTGACCGGACAACCGGACTTCGCCCATCTGGTGATCGACTACGCGCCGGACGAACGGCTGGTGGAATCGAAATCGCTGAAGCTGTTCCTCACCAGCTTCCGCAACCACGGCGCCTTTCACGAAGACTGCACCGTCGCCGTCGGTCGGCGCATCGTCGAAGCGACGAAGCCGCTCTGGCTCAGGATCGGCGGCTACTGGTATCCGCGTGGCGGCATCCCGATCGATGTCTTCTGGCAGACCGGCCCAGCCCCGGAAGGCGTCTACCTGCCGGATCAGGGCGTCCCGCCCTATCGCGGCCGCGGCTGACGGCGGATGCTTTGCCATTGAACTGATCATAGGTGCCTTTCGGGACAGGGCGTATCATGCTGCGATACTAATGATTGACCTCTCCGCGCATTCGTGTCATGTTGAGACACGTTCGGAGCGGCCATGATCCTTTCATTTAAGGGCAAGCACGCCAAAGCGATAGGCGATGGGAAGGTCGCCAAAGGGTTCCCGCCGACTTGGTGCCAGCAACCGAACGCAAGCTACAAATGATCGAGGACGCTGCGGTTCTGGACGATCTTCGCTCCCCGCCGGGAAACCGGCTGGAGACGCTCAAGGGAAACCGCAAAGGCCAACACTCGGTTCGTATCAACAATCAGTGGCGAATCTGTTTTCGCTGGACTGCGGCTGGTTCAGAGGATGTCGAAATCACCGATTACCATGTTTAACGATCGAGCTTATCCGATCGCCGCCATGCCAAGGAGGGCAAGATGGCACTCAATCTGTCCCGTCCGATCCATCCCGGCGAAATCCTTCGCGAGGAATATCTCCTGCCGCTGGGGCTGACTCCCTACGCGTTGGCGAAAGCGATCAACCTTTCCCGTCCACGGATCGAACGCCTGTCCCGCGAAACCACGCCGGTCACACCCGATACCGCCTTGCGCCTTGGTCGCTATTTCGGAACCACTCCGGACTTCTGGCTGAATCTCCAGAAGTCCTATGATCTGAAAATTGCATCAGAAGCGAAAAAGGCTGAGATCGCGGCGATCGTTCCCCGCGCGATAAAAGCAGCGTAACCCTACTGCTTCAGGTTCGTCGGCCGCCTCCACTTCGACCACCACAGGTCGGGCGGGATGCCCCCGCCCGACGGCGTCTTTTTGCCCGATCAGGGTGTCCCGCCCTATCGCGGCCGCGGCTGACGCTGCGTCCGTCGCCATTGAACGGCGCGCCGCTTCGGCTTAGGACGCTGTAGGGATTTAGCGGGGACAAGCATGGAACTCGACAGCATCGAAGACGCGATCGCAGCGATCGCGGCGGGGGAACCGGTGGTCGTCGTCGACGACACCGACCGGGAGAACGAAGGCGATTTGATCATGGCGGCGTCGAAGGCGACGCCCGAGCGGATGGCCTTCATGATCCGCCACACCAGCGGAATCATCTGCGTGCCGATGACCGCGGAACGGGCCGACAAGCTGAATCTGCCGCCGATGGTCGCCAACAATCTCGATCCGATGCGTACCGCCTTCACCGTTTCGGTCGACTACAAGGTCGGCATGACGACGGGCATTTCGGCCGAGGAGCGGACCAACACCGTCCGGGCGCTGGCCAACGACAATTGCGCTGGAACCGACTTTCTGAGGCCCGGCCACATCTTCCCGCTGATCGCGCGGGACGGCGGCGTCTTGACCCGCTCCGGCCATACCGAAGCCGGCACCGATCTCGCCAAGCTCGCCGGGCTGGAGCCGGCTGGCGTGCTTGCCGAGGTCGTCAATGACGACGGCACGGTCAAGCGCCTGACCGAACTCATCCCCTTCGCGCGCGAACACGGGTTGAAGATCATCTCGATCGAGGACCTCATCTCCTATCGCATCCGCCGGGAGTCCTTCGTCACCTGCGTCAAGGAGGAGGCGATGACCGTCGGCGGCATGGCCGCCCAGGTGCGTATCTATGAAACCCCGTTCGACCAGATGCAGCATGTCGTCGCCGTCTTCGGCGACGTGCGCGACGGCGAAAAGGTGCCGACCCGCATCCATCGCGAACAGCCGGTGCTCGACCTGTTCGGCCGCACCCGCGAGGCGAAGACCTGGGTGGAGGTCGCCGTCGACCAGCTGAAAAGCCACGGGCGCGGGGTTCTGATGCTCCTGCGAACCCCGAATGTCGACGATTTCGAAGCCGGCGACGCCGTCGCGGATCACGCCGACGGCGAACGCCACGGCAGCGCGTTGAAACGCCAGCAGCGCTGGCGCGAGATCGGCGTCGGCGCCCAGATCCTGCGCGACCTCCACATCCGGTCGATTTCGGTTCTGGCGACGCACGAGCGGGCCTATGTCGGGCTCACCGGCTTTGGCATCGAGGTCGCCGGCACCATACTGGTCGAGGACTGACCGGCCCTGCCGAGGGGCGGCGAGCCGCGCCCGCGTAGGATAGCGCCGGGCGGCCCGTCGCGTTCGGCAAAGGTCTCGGAGACCGCGGGTTGCGAGACATGCGACACCAGTGTCACATAGTCGTTCCAGGTTTGATGAGGGCGGCATGGGCGGGCAGCGGGACGATGGCAAAGGCGGGACCGATCGCGAAGACTCCGACCTGACCACCCAGGGCCCAACGCTGCTGGTCACCGACGCGGCGGCCTGGCGCCCCCATCCCGGCGCGACGCGCGTGGCGATCGCCGCCAGCTGCGGCTGGAGCGTGCGCTACGCTGATGATTGCAGCGAGACGCCACCGCCGACGCCGGCCGAGTTGGCAACCCTTCGAGACATCCGGCGGCGGACCGCCGACGCCCCCCGGCGGAGTGCCGCGTGAGACGGATGGAGCGCACCCGCGTCGCCATTATTGGCGGCGGACCGGCCGGGCTTCTGCTGGCGCTCATCCTTCACCGCGCCGGGATCGACAGCGTCGTCATCGAGCGCAGAAGCCGCGATTACGTCTTGTCGCGCATCCGCGCGGGCGTTCTGGAAAAGGGCACGACGGATATTCTGAGGACCGCCGGCGTCGGCGCGCGCCTTGACCGGGAGGGGCTCGTGCATGACGGGCTCGACATCGCCTGGCGCGGCGAAGTCCTGCATATCGGCCTGCGCGAGCTGACCGGCAAAACCGTCACCGTCTACGGCCAGACCGAGGTTACCCACGATCTTTACGACGCGCTCGACGAAGCCGGCGTACCGGTTATCCACGAGGCCGAGGACATCCATCTGTGGGACATCACGACCGACACGCCGTTCGTGACCTTCCATACGCAGGACGGCGAGCACAGCCTCGAATGCGATTACGTCGCCGGTTGCGACGGCTTCCACGGCGTCTGCCGCCAGACCATTCCGGCCGATCTGCTGCGGACCTTCGAACGGGTCTATCCGTTCGGCTGGCTCGGTATCCTCACCCGGACGCCGCCAATCCAGGACGAGCTGATCTACGCCCATCACGCGCGCGGCTTTGCGCTCTGCTCGCTCAGAAGTCCGCAATTGTCGCGCTACTACCTCCAGTGCGACGCCGCCGACGACGTCGCCAACTGGCCGGACGAGCGCTTCTTCGACGAGCTCGAGGCGCGACTGCCGCCTCGGGTCGCCGCCCATCTCAAGCGCGGTCCCTCGATCGAGAAATCGATCGCGCCGCTCAGATCCTTCGTCGCCGAGCCGATGTGCCACGGCCGGCTGTTCCTGGCCGGGGACGCGGCGCATATCGTGCCGCCGACCGGGGCCAAGGGGCTGAACCTCGCCGTCTCCGACGTCCATTACCTGTCGCGGGCGCTGATCGCCCATTACCGCGACAAGGACGACCACCTACTGGAAACCTATTCCGAGACGGCGCTCGCCCGGGTCTGGAAGGCCGAACGCTTTTCCTGGTGGTTCACCTCGATGATCCACATGTTCGAGGCGGATGGCGCCTTCTCCCAGCGCATCCAGGAAGCCGAATTCGACTATCTCGCCTCCTCGCAAGCGGCCCAGACGGCACTGGCGGAGAACTATGTCGGATTGGCGTATTGAGGGCCGCGACTCTTCAGGCCTCCCAATCTTCCAGTTGGAGGCCCTCGACTCGTTCGAACTCGCGCCGGTTGTGCGTGATGAGCGTCAATGAGCGCGCCATCGCCTGCCCCGCGATGAGGACGTCATAGGGGCCGATCGGCAATCCCACTCCTGCGAGCTTCGCCCGAATCTTCGCGGCCTGCCACGCGTCCTCCCGATCGAGTTCAAGGATCTGGAACCGCAATTCATCCAGCCGCGCCAGATTTTCGGCAACCCGAACGCTCTTGTAGGCACCGTAATAGAGTTCGTGCGCGACGACGACGGAGATGGCGTAGTGCTCGGGCGAATGCTGCTTGAGGCGTCCATGAACCTCGACGTTCCCCTTCAGCACGGCGATGACGGCATTCGTATCGAGCAGAAATGTCATTCGAAGACGCTGAAATCGCGGTCTTGTTCCCCTGTCGGGCGCTCCGTCGCCGCGCTCTCGAAATCACTGTCCACGGGGCCGATCAGATCGTCGAGCCACTTCCAGTCCTGTTCCACAGGCTCCAGAATGACGGCGCTGCCGTGCCGCCGGATACGCACGGTCTCGCCGGCGAATCGAAACTCCTTGGGAAGCCGGACAGCCTGCGAACGGCCCGACCAGAAGACTTTCGCCGTGCTCATTCCAAACCTCCTAATGGTATATGGCAAAAAGATATATCGACTGAGCGGTGGCGACAAGCGCAAAGACGTCATGGCGGGGGATCTTGGGCCGACCGTCTCGATAAGAGAGGAGGCGCCCTCTGAGAGCATCCCATCTTGTCGCGCGGGACCCCACATGACGAAAGACAGCCTCTTTTTACGCGAGAATGCGCAAAATTTCGCCTCGCCTTGTCGCGGGTTCAAGGCTTATGCAGTGTGACTGCAAGCTTGACCTCAACGAGGACGACGACATGGCCGAGCGCCCGTTCATCCGCGACAACGACCGATCCGACGACGGGATCGGCGAGCGTGAGCCTTTGCGCCCGGCGCGCATGGGCGAGCTCGCGACCCTGCCGGTGTTCTTCGACCTCGGAGCCAAGCGTGTCGTCATGGCCGGCGGCTCCGCCGGCGCGGCCTGGAAGGCGGAACTGCTGGCCTCGGCCGGGGCGCATGTCGACTTCTATGCGCCGTCCGACGACCTCGACGCGGAGATGGCCGAGCTTCTGGCCGCTCCGCCGGTTGTGGGCCGCATCCATCATCACGACCAGCCATGGTCGGCCGACATCTTCGCCGGTGCGGCGATCGCCGTCGGCGATGTGGAGAGCGAAGCCGAGGCACAGACCTTCTATTGCGCGGCCAAGGCTGCGGGCGTTCCGGTCAATGTCGTCGACAAACCGGCCTTCTGCGATTTCCGCTTCGGCTCGATCGTCAACCGTTCGCCGGTCGTCATCGGCATTGCCACCGACGGCGCCGCGCCGATTCTCGGTCAGGCGATCCGCCGGCGCATCGAGACGCTGCTGCCACCGGCACTCGCGGGCTGGGCGGCGCTCGCCTCGAAAATCCGCGCGGACGTGATGGACCGGCTGGCGCCGGGGCCGCTGCGCCGCGCCTTCTGGGAGCGCTTCTCCGACCGCGCCTTTACGACTCGCACGCCGGACGCGAACGCGGAGAGCGACGCCCAGGACTTCGTCGCCGAGCTTGCCCGCTCTCCGCAAGCCGGCGGTCGCGTGACGCTGGTCGGCGCCGGGCCTGGCGAAGCCGAGTTGTTGACGCTGAAGGCCGTGCGCGCCCTGCAGGCGGCCGACGTCATCCTGTTCGACGACCTCGTGTCCGACGAGATTCTGGAACTCGCCCGCCGCGAGGCCAAGCGGATGCTGGTCGGCAAGCGCGCCACCCGCGAAAGCTGCCGCCAGGAAGACATCAACCGGATGATGGTGCAGTTCGCCAAGGCGGGCAAGCATGTCGTGCGGCTGAAATCTGGCGACGTCTCGGTGTTCGGCCGGGCCGGCGAGGAACTCGACGAGTTGCATCGCGAGAACATCCCGGTCGCGATCGTGCCGGGCATCACTGCCGCCTCGGCGCTGGCCGCCACCTTCGGCGTTTCGCTGACCCACCGCGACCGCGCTCAACAGGTGCGGTTCGTTACCGGCCATTCCAAGCAGGGCGGTCTGCCGGAGGACCTCGACTGGCGGGCGTTGGCCGACGATCACGCAACGACGATCTTCTACATGGGTGGCCGGATGGCGCCGAAGATCGCCGCGCGGCTGATCGCCAACGGTCTGCCGGAGACGACGCCGGTGGCGGTCGCCGCCAATCTCAGCCGCGACGACGAAACCAAGGCCGCCGGCACGCTCGCCGATCTCGGCGCGATCGTCGCTCAGATCGGCGTCGACCGGCCGATCCTCATCGGCGTCGGCCGGGTGTTCGCCGATCATGCGCGCGCCGCCGCGACAGACCAGGACGAGGACACGGCCGAAGCAGTTACCGGCTGACCTGTCTCGTCATTCCCGGCTCACACCCCCGGATCGATCTGCACCGTCGAGCGATCGAGGACTTCGCGCAACGCGAAGGACGAGTTGATCCGCACGACATGCGGAAACGCCGACAGATGGGTCTTGTGGATGCGCTCGTAGTCCTCCAGATCGCGGGCCGCGATCCGCAGGAGATAGTCGTATTCGCCCGACATCAGGAAGCAGACGATCACGTTCGGACAGCGCTTCGCCGCCGCCTCGAACTCCGCCAATTGGCGTTCGCTCTGGCCGGACAGCCCGATATGCACGAGGACGGTGATCGGATGGCCGAGCGCGCGATTGGACAGCCGGGCATGATAGCTAAGAATCGCGCCGGTCGCCTCCAGCCGGTCGAGCCGGCGGGAACAGGCCGAGGGCGACAGGCCGACCCGTTCGGCAAGAGTGTTGTTGGCCAGTCGCCCTTCGCGCTCCAAAGCGCGCATAATGGCAAGGTCGAATCGGTCCAAGGCGTCCATGCACCGGATTTTTGCGCCTAACACCAATGTGACGCAAGTTCGTTGTGCAACCTCCCGTCAAACGCCTCAATTTCGAAAGGACATTGCGACCGCTTCCCGGCGAAATCTGCGAGATCGCCCAGAGGAGGACCATCATGCGCGTCGGCTGCCCGAAAGAGATCAAGAACCACGAATACCGAGTCGGCCTGACGCCGTCGGCGGCCCGCGAATATGTCGCCCAGGGCCATGAGGTGCTCATCGAGACCGGCGCCGGAGCGGGCATCGACGCCAGCGATGCCGATTACCAGGCTGCGGGCGCGACGATCGCCGCCGATGCCGCCGAAGTCTTCAAGGCCGCCGACATGGTGGTGAAGGTCAAGGAGCCACAGCCGAACGAGTGGGCGCAGCTGCGCGAGGGCCAGATCCTCTACACCTATCTCCACCTCGCGCCGGACCCGAAGCAGACCGAGGGATTGCTCGCTTCGGGCGTGACCGCGATCGCCTACGAGACCGTCACCGACGGGCGCGGCGGCTTGCCGCTGCTGGCGCCGATGTCGGAGGTCGCGGGCCGACTGTCGATCCAGGCCGCGGCCCGGGCTCTCGAAAAGGCCCATGGCGGGCGCGGCGTGTTGCTCGGCGGCGTTCCCGGCGTCGCCCCCGGCAAGATCGTCATCATCGGCGGCGGCGTCGTTGGCAAGGAAGCGGCCAAGATGGCGATCGGCCTCGGCGCCGACGTCACCATCCTCGACCGTTCGATCCAGCGTCTGCGCGACCTCGACGACCTCTTCGCCGGCCGCGTTCATACGCGCTATTCGACCAAGACGGCGATCGAGGAAGAAGTGTTCGCCGCCGACGCCGTGATCGGCGCGGTGCTCATCCCCGGAGCCTCGGCGCCAAAGCTCGTCACCCGCGAGATGCTCTCCGGTATGAAAAAGGGCGCGGTGCTGGTCGATGTCGCCATCGACCAGGGCGGCTGCTTCGAGACCTCGCATGCGACGACTCACGCCGAACCGACTTTCGAGATCGACGGCGTCGTGCATTACTGCGTCGCCAACATGCCGGGCGCCGTGCCGATCACCTCGGCGCACGCGCTCAACAACGCGACGCTACCCTTCGGCCTGGCGCTGGCCAACCGCAGGCTCGAGGCGTTGTCGGCCGACCCGCACCTGATGCACGGGCTCAACGTTCATCGTGGTCAGATCACCAACCGGGCCGTCGCCGAATCGCTCGGCCGGGCGATGATCGACGCCAACCAGGCGCTGGCCGCCTGAGGCAGCGCTGAGCGGTCAGTCGGCGGTTTCGCTCGTCGTCATCTGCCGCTGGCGCTCGCGTAGCGCCGCGGCTTTCTCCTCGGTGAGCCGGTCGATGCAATGCGGGCAGGAGACGCCGTCCTCGTAGGCCGACGATGCCTGATCATCGGGCGAGAGCGGCGCCCCGCAGCCGAAACACGCGGCCCAGTCGGTCGCCTCCAGCCCGTGGCCGACGGCGACCCGCCCGTCGAAGACGTAGCAGTCGCCCCGCCAGCGGCTGTCGTCTTCCGGCACCTCCTCGAGATATTTCAGGATGCCGCCCCTGAGGTGGAAAACGCTCTCGAACCCCTTCGACAGCATGTAGGCCGAGGCCTTTTCGCAGCGGATGCCGCCCGTGCAGAACATCGCAACCTTTCGATGGGCCTTCGGGTCGAGGCTGGCCGCGACGAAATCCTTGAATTCGGTGAAATTGTCGATGCCGGGGTCGATCGCCCCCTCGAAGCCGCCGACCTTGGTCTCGTAACGGTTGCGGGTGTCGACGACGACCACCTCCGGATCGGCAATCAGCGCGTTCCAGTCCTGCGCTTCGACATAGGTGCCGACTTGCATCGACGGATTGGCCTCGGGCGCGCGCATGGTGATGATCTCGGGCCGGATGCGGATCTTCAGCCGCGCGAAGGGCCAGGCATCGGCTTCGGAGAATTTGACCTCGCCGCGCCGGATGCCGCAGCGGCGGTCGAGTTCGTCGATGATCGCGGCGATCGCCGGCTTCGTTCCGGCGATGGTGCCGTTGACACCCTCGGGCGCGATCAGGATCGTACCGCGTGCCTCGCGCTCGGCGCAGAAGGCGGCGAGCGCCGCCTTGAACGACGGCAGATCATCGAGCGGGACGAACCGGTAGAAGGCAGCGACGGTGAACGGCATGCCGCCTCATAGCGCCACGAGTCGCGCCTGACAAATGCGCGGGCGCGCCAGCGTTCCTCCAGCGGTGTCGGCCTGTGTCCGGGCGATCGGCGAATTTTCTCCCGCGTTGCGGTGACGGCCGACCGGAAGATGATAAGAGAGGGAAACGAATCCCGCCACCTGCTCGCAACCCTTCGGAGTTCCATCGCCCGTGCTCGACCGTGTCATCGGCGTCGTGCTGATCGTCACCGCCTTTGCCGTCCTCCTGCGCGAATGGACCGGCGACGCGACGGCGTCGATGGTCGGCTCGGCAGGGATCGTGGCATTTCTCGCGCTTGCCGCGCCCCGCGCGCGTCCGTCGCGGCAGGCTTTCGTCGCGGCCGGCCTCGGCCTTGTCGCGGCCGCCGTCATTTTCCGGCCCGACTGGCAAGACATCGCGCTTCGCGGACTCGCCCAGGGATCGTTCATCGCGGCATTCTTCATCGCCCTCGCCTCGCTGCGCAATCCTGCCTCGACCTCGCCGGCGATCGCGCGCTGCGGGCAGTATCTGGCGACGCAGCCGCCGGGCAAGCGCTATCTGGCCCTGACGATCGGCGGCCACCTGTTCGCGCTCATCCTCAATTACGGCGCGATCTCGCTGCTCGGCGGCCTGACGGAAAGCATCGCGAATCGGGAGACCAACGCGCAGATTCGCGAGATCCGCAACCGACGCATGCTTTTGGCCATCCAGCGCGGCTTCGTCGCCACCCTGGCGTGGTCGCCGCTCGCCTTTGCCATGGCGATCACCACCTCGATCATCCCGGGCTCCTCTTGGAGCGGCGCGGCGGGCTTCGCCATTCTCAACGCCGTCCTGGTGACCTTCGTCGGCTGGGCGCTGGATTCGCTCTACAAGCCAAAGCTCTCGCAGCCGCGCCCGGCACGCGCGAAGCCGATCGGCAGCTGGCGCGACCTGAAGCCGCTGCTGGCGCTGTTGCTGCTGCTGTTTTCGGGCGTCGCGGCGCTCGAGCTTTTGACCGGCCTGCGGATGATCGCGGTAGTCATGCTGCTGGTCCCGACGCTGGCCGTCGGCTGGCTGTTCGTCCAGACGCGTGGGCCGGAGGGCACCGCGTGGCGCTGGCTCACCCATCTGCGGACCTTTACGATCGCTGAGGTGCCATCCTACCAGTCGGAGCTCGTCCTCCTGGTCATGGCCGGGTTCATCGGCACGGTCGGCAGCGCGCTGCTGCAGCCATTGATGGAAAGCCAACCGGCCGGTCTTGCCGCGCTTCCCGGCCCGCTCGTCCTGGTCGCATTGGTCTGGATCATCCCGCTGCTCGGCCAGATCGGCATGAACCCTCTGCTGTCGGTTTCGCTGCTCGCCCCGTTGCTTCCGTCCGCCGAAACCCTGGGAGTCTCGCCGAACGCCATCATCGTTGCGCTGACCGCCGGCTGGGCGTTGACCGGCGCGTCGTCGCCCTTCACGGCGACGACCATGCTGGTCGGCCGACTTGGCCATACCAGTGCGCTCCAAGTCGGCCTGGTCTGGAACCGCGGCTTCAATCTCGTCGCCGGACTGGCGTTGTCGCTGTCGGTGTTGGTTGCCGCGCTGCTGTGACTGTTCCATTTTGGCCCGGATAGACGGCAAGCGCTTTCCCGCACGCGGCGATTGCACTACTTCAAGCGGCGTCCTGCACGCCGACGCCCAAACCCTCCGGTCGAGACGAACGGCTCCATATTTTCCCGAAAGCTTTCTTGGCGATGGAATTTCTGACGGCAGAATCCCTGACGGCGCTGGCGCAGGTCATCATGATCGATCTGGTGCTCGCCGGCGACAATGCCGTGGTGATCGGTCTCGCCGCGGCCGGCCTGCCGGCCGCGCAACGCGGCAAGGCGATCCTCGTCGGCATCATCGCCGCCACGGTGCTGCGCATCGGCTTCGCCACGGTCACGACGCAGCTGCTCGAGATCGTCGGCCTGCTTTTGGCTGGCGGGCTGCTGCTGCTCTGGGTGAGTTGGAAGATGTGGCAGGAGCTGCGGGTGCCGGACCTCGCCGCCGAAGCCGCGCTCTATGGCGACAGCGCAAGCCTGGCACCGCGCAAGTCGCTCAGCCAAGCGATCTGGCAGATCGTTCTCGCCGATGTCTCGATGTCGCTCGACAACGTGCTCGCCATCGCCGGCGCGGCCCGCGAGCACCTCTGGGTGCTGGTGCTCGGCCTGATCCTGTCGATCGCGCTGATGGGCCTCGCCGCGACGCTGATCGCGCGGCTGCTCGGCCGCTATCGCTGGATAGGCTATATCGGCCTGGTGATCATCCTCTATGTCGCGCTGAAGATGATCTACGAAGGCTGGCAGGAGACCGCGCCGTACCTGCTGGGCTGAAGCCGGCGACAGGCAAAAGCGAGGCGATGGTCGGTCGCCCGTGGTGTCGTCAGCGGGCCCTGCGAGGTGAGCCGCCGAGGCCGGAAAACATGGCTAATCCTGAATTTATTTGCCTTTAAGGAATCATCCGCTTGAACGGCGCGACTCGATTCGGCGCGGCTTTGTTCGAATGATGTTCTTGTTTCATTCCCAAAATCATGCTTACCTTGAGGCATTCTTGGTCAAGGCGGCCGCACTCCCCGTGGCGGGGAACAGGCCGCCGGTTCGAGGGGGTGACGCCATGGTGTCGCGCGTCAAGACCGTCGCGTTTCAGGGAATCGAGGCCGTCCCGGTCGACGTCCAGGTCATGGTCGCCCCCGGCAAGGTCGGCATCCAGATCGTCGGCCTGCCCGACAAGGCGGTCGCCGAAAGCCGGGAACGCGTCCAGGCGGCGCTGCACGCCTCGGGCCTGTCGATGCCGCCCAAAAAGGTCACCGTCAACCTCGCCCCGGCCGACCTGCCCAAGGAGGGCAGCCACTACGACCTGCCGATCGCGCTCGGACTGATGGCGGCGCTCGGCGCGATCCCCTCCGACATGCTCGCGGGCTACGTTGTCCTGGGAGAACTCTCGCTCGATGGCATGCTGACTGCGGTGGCCGGGACGCTCCCCGCCGCGATCGGCGCCAACGCCATCGGTCTCGGGCTGATCTGCCCGGCCGATTGTGGCGCGGAAGCGGCCTGGGCAAGCGGCGACATGGACATCATTGCCGCCCGCAGCCTGATCCAGATCGCCAATCATTTTCGCGGCACCCAGATCGTCGCGCGGCCGGAACCGGCGGTCAGGGCCGCGCCCGCCAACCTGCCGGACCTCTCCGAGATCAAGGGGCAGACGGTCGCCAAGCGGGCGCTCGAAATCGCCGCCGCGGGCGGCCACAATCTCCTGATGGTCGGACCGCCCGGCTCCGGCAAGTCGATGCTCGCCCAGCGGCTGCCCTCGATCCTGCCGGCGCTGACCCCCAAGGAACTCCTCGAAGTCTCGATGATCGCCTCGATCGCCGGAGAACTCTCCGGGGGAAAGCTCTCCGACCGGCGCCCGTTCCGCGCGCCGCATCATTCCGCCTCCATGGCGGCGATGGTCGGCGGCGGCTTGCGCGCCCGGCCCGGCGAGGTGTCGCTCGCCCATCGCGGCGTCCTCTTCCTCGACGAGTTTCCCGAATTCTCGCCGGTGGTGCTCGACTCGCTGCGGCAGCCGCTCGAGGCGGGCGAGAGCGTCATCGCGCGGGCCAATCACCGCGTCACCTATCCAGCCAAGATGCAGCTGGTCGCGGCGATGAATCCCTGTCGCTGCGGCATGGCCGGCGAGCCCGGCCGCTCCTGCGCGCGCGGGGCCCGCTGCGCGGCCGATTATCAGGCGCGGATCTCGGGCCCACTGATGGACCGGATCGATCTGCGCGTCGACGTGCCGGCGGTCACCGCCGCCGACATGATCCGGCCGCAGCCGTCCGAGACGTCACTGGCGGTCAAGGCACGGGTGGCGGCGGCCCGCGCGCTCCAGATCGAGCGTTACGAGGCCGAAGGCCTGTCCGGGGCGACGGTCAACGCCCATTGCTCGGCCGCCCTCATCGAGACGATCGCCGCGCCCGACGCCGAGGGCCTGAAGCTCCTACGGGATGCCGCCGAGCAGATGAGGTTCTCGGCCCGCGCCTATCACCGCATCCTGAAGGTCGCGCGCACCCTGGCCGATCTCGACCAGGACGAAACCGTCAGGCGTATTCATCTCGCCGAGGCGATCTCCTACCGCGTCGCCGGCGAGCGGCTGGCGGCCGCGGCGTGAGCGCGCAGCGCGATCGCCGGCAGCCGCCGAGGCCGTTGCCCCATTCGCAGTGGAGCGTCAGCCGCGCAGCGTGCCGCCAGTGGCCTTTTCGACCTGGGCGACGATCTTGGCCGAAACCGCTTCCAAATCTTCGTCGGTCAGCGTCCGGTCGGCCGGATTGAGGGTCACCTCGATGGCGACGGACTTCTTGCCTTCGCCGAGCGCTGCGCCGGAAAAGACGTCGAAGACGCGTACCTCGCCGACCAGCTTCCTGTCCGCACCCTCGGCGGCGCGCACGAGCTTCAGCGCCTCCACGCCGGCATCGACGACGAAGGCGAAGTCGCGGCGCACCGGCTGGAACGGCGACAGGGTCAGCACCGGCTTGGTGCGGGTGGCCTTGCGCTTGGGCTCGGGGATCGCGTCGAGGAACACCTCGAAGCCGCAGAACGCGCCGGCAGCGTCGATCTGCTTCAAGGTTTTGGGATGAAACTCGCCGAACTCGGCGAGGATCACCTTCGGGCCGAGCTTGATACGGCCGGAGCGGCCGGGATGATACCAATCGCTCGCAGGTGCTTCGATCATCAGCCGGTCGACGGGCGCACCGGCCGCTTCCAGCGCGGCGATGGCGTCGGCCTTGGCCTCAAAGACGGAGACGGCGGGGGCGTTGCCGTCCCAGGACCGGCCCGCGCCGCTATGCACGGCCGTCCCGCGCCGCACGCCGCCGGCGACGCGCATCTGGCCGTCCGGCTCGTCGGAGGCGTAGACCGCCGCCACCTCGAACAGGGCGGTGTCGCCATAGCCCCGGGCAGCGTTGCGGCTTGCGGCCGCGATCAGGCCCGGCAGCAGCGAAGGCCGCATGTCGGACATGTCCGCCGAGATCGGATTTTCCAGCTTCAGCGCCTCAGTGCCGCCGCCGAAAGCCATGGCGTGGTTCTCGGGAATGAAGCTGTAGTTCACGGTCTCGACCATGCCGCGCGCGGCCAGCGCCCGGCGGGCGGCACGGTCGCGGATCTGCGGAACGGTGAGGATGCGGGTGTTGACGGAAGCCGCGGCCGCCAGCGGCTGGGGTTCGATCGTCTCGACGCCGGTGAGGCGCATGATCTCCTCGACGAGATCGGCCTTGCCGTCCACGTCGGGGCGCCAGCTCGGAACCGTCACGCTTGCCGCCGCGCCGTCGCTCGACACACCGAAGCCGAGCCGCTTCAAGATGGCCACCTGCTCGTCCGGCGTGACGGTCAGCCCGGTCAACCGCTCGACTTCGCCGAAGGGCAACGGGATCGACCGCGTCTCACGCGTCGCTTCCGCGACGACGGTGCGCCGCGACGGCGTGCCGCCGCAAATATCGAGGACCAGACGCGTCGCGAGGTCCAGCCCCGGCTCCATGAAGGCCGGGTCGACGCCGCGCTCGAAGCGGTAGCGGGCGTCGGTAATGATGCCGAGCGTCCGGCCGGTGCGGGCGATGTCGACCGGCTCCCAAAGCGCCGACTCGATGAGGACGTCGGTGGTCGCCGCGTCGCAGCCGGACTGTTCGCCGCCCATGATCCCGGCGATCGATTCCACTCCTTTGTCGTCGGCGATGACGCACATGCCGTCGGCGAGCGTGTAGGTGCGGCCATCGAGCGCCAGCACCGCCTCGCCGGCCTTGGCGTCGCGCACGACGAGATCGCCCGCCACCTTGGCGGCGTCGAAGACGTGCAGGGGCCGGCCGCGGTCGAAGGTGACGTAGTTGGTGATGTCGACGAGGGCGTTGATCGGGCGAAGTCCGATCGCCCGCAGACGCTTCTGCATCCACTGCGGCGAGGCGCCGTTGGCGACTCCCGCCACCTGGCGGAGCGCGAAGCCGGTGCAGGTGGCGCTCTCGACACGAACGGCGACCGGGCAGTCGCCTTCCCCTTCGATCCGCTCCGACGCCTTCGTCTTCAACGTTCCGAGGCCGGAGGCGGCGAGATCGCGCGCGATGCCGGCAACGCCGGTCGCGTCGGGGCGGTTCGGCGTCAAATTGATCTCGATGACCGGGTCGGCGAGATCGGCATAGTCGGCGAATTTGGCGCCGACCGGTGCGTCTTCCGCCAGATCGATGATCCCGTCATGGCTGTCGGAGAGTTCCAGTTCGCGCTCGGAACACATCATGCCGTGGGATTCGACGCCGCGAATCCGCCCGATCGACAGGGTCGTGTCGATGCCTGGCACATAGGTGCCGGGGATCGCGAGGACGCCGACCAGCCCGGCGCGGGCGTTCGGCGCGCCGCAGACGATCCGCAGCGGCTTGCCGTCGTTAATCTCCGGCCCGGCCTCGACGGTCAACACCTTCAGCTTGTCGGCGTCAGGGTGCTTTTCGGCGGAGAGCACCCGCGCGATCCGGAACGGCGCGAACACGGCGCGGTCGTCGACGGCTTCGACCTCCAACCCGATCATCGTCAGGCGTTCGCAGATAGCGGCAAGGGATGCGTCGGTGTCGAGATGATCCTTGAGCCAGGAGAGGGTGAATTTCATGGGAAGCGATCGTCGGTTGGGTTGCGAGCGGGCCTTGCGGCGCGAAGGATGGATGTCTCGAAGAACGGAGCCGGCGCTCGGCGCAAGACACGCGCCGGGCGCGGCCCTGCTGCGTAGGACGCGAAGGTTGTCCGCGTCAACGGAAAGGTCGCCGGCGGAAGACTACCGGAAATGCCCGCTCTACGGATTCGGGCCGTCGGAGGAGGTGATTTCGCCGGCCACGCGACGGACGGCCGCGTTGGCATGGACGAAGCGATAGGTGAACAGCGCGACGACGGCGAAAATCGCATACAGGAACAACAGCGTTCCCCAACTGAGCGGGGAATCGAAGCCGAATTTGTCGAGGATTGCCGGCAGGCCGACGCCGGTGAAGAACGAAGCGAGCGCGGCCGGCGTCGGCGGCATCGAGCGATAGTAGAAGGCGAACAGGCCGACGGTCACCAGCGCCACCACGATGCGGCCGAGCGACGACAGCAGCGCGAAGAAGGCACCATCGGCGAACAGCCAGTGGAAAAAATCGACGACAAGCAAGCCGATGATCGCGCCGGCGACGACGGCGATCACTTCGAGGACGATCATGCGCGGGGACATGGCGGGGTTCCGTTGTTGCCTTGAAGGATGTCCATCTGCGGCATTGCGTCAGAAATCAAGGCCGCTCTACGCTGAACCGCCGATATCGCGGCAGGCCATCCTCGATCGCCGGAAAATCCAGCGCCTCGCACAGAAAGGCGTGATGGGTCGGCGGGTAGCATTGCGGCGCGTCCATCGCTCCGAGAACGAAGTAAATGCGATCAGCCAGCCGATCGTCGCGATAGGCGATCGGCGTCCCGCATTCGGGACAGAACGAGCGCCTGGCCGGGCCATCGCCATAGTCCTTCTCGCCTGCCGCCTCGAAGGTGACGTCATCGCGGTAGAAGCCGACGAAAGCCAGAACCGGCGCACCGGACGCCTTGCGGCAGTCACGGCAGTGGCAATAGCTGGTGAAAATTGGGTCGGCCGAGGCACGAAAGCGGACGCGTCCGCAACGGCAGCCGCCAGCGTGGCGGACATCAGGGGGCGCTCTTTCGCTCACCTTCCGGCGGCCTTCACATGTTCGGCCAGAACCGCGTTGATCCGCGACTGCCAGCCCGGACCGCCAGCGCGAAAATGATCGATCACCGAGCGGTCGAGCCTCAGGCCGACGCGCTCCTTGGTCGGCGCTTTCTGGGAGCCGCGTTGAGCCCGAAGCCTGGCGAAGGCATCCACGAGCTCGGGATGGACTTCGCGTGCCCGTTTAAAGTGGCGAAAATCCTCCGCCGTCAGTTCGCGGACCTCGCCGTCCTCGTCGGTCAGCGGCGGCCTATCGTCCGGCAGTCTGCTCATAGTCCTCGATCTCCCGGCTATTGGCCTTTCGGAACGAAATGATCCGGACGCAGTCCCAACGGTACGTATAACAGACGACGCATACGCGACCGCGGAAATAACCGGTGGAGATCATCCGTGCCTCGCCATAGGGACGCCGATTGTCCTCAACGGTCGTTGCCGTTTCGAACTCGAACTCCACGACATCCGCAAAGTCGAGGCCGCGTTCCAAAAGCGTGCGCCGCCGTTTTTCTTCGTCCCATTCAAGCTCCAATGGCGGCGCCCGTCAATCAAATCGTGGCCACAATCCGATCCGTCAAGAGCTCAAGCCTCCGAACAGGGTTGGCATGTCGAGCGGCCGGAAGCCGTAATGCTCGAGCCAGCGGATGTCGGCGTCGAAGAAGGCGCGCAGATCCGGCATGCCGTATTTCAGCATGGCGAGACGATCGATGCCCATGCCCCAGGCAAAGCCCTGATATTCGTCCGGATCGAGGCCGCCGGAGCGCAAGACGTTCGGATGCACCATGCCGCAGCCCAGGATCTCCATCCAGTCCGAGCCTTCGCCGAACCGCACCTCGCCGGGCTTGGACCGGTCGCACTGGATGTCGACTTCCAGCGAAGGCTCGGTGAACGGGAAGAAGGAGGGGCGGAAGCGCATGTTCAGCGACGGCACCTCGAAGAACGTCTTGCAGAACTCTTCCAGCACCCACTTCATATTGGCGACATTGGCTGTCTTGTCGACGACCAACCCCTCGACCTGATGGAACATCGGCGAATGGGTCGCATCGGAATCCTGCCGATAGGTCTTGCCCGGAATGACGATGCGGATCGGCGGCTTCTGGCTCTCCATGGTGCGGATCTGCACGGGCGAAGTGTGGGTGCGCAGCACCTTGCGTTCGCCCGCCGCGTTCGCCTTCAGGAAGAAGGTGTCGTGCATTTCGCGGGCCGGGTGGCCTTCGGGAAAATTCAGCGCGGTGAAATTGTAGTAGTCGGTCTCGATGTCCGGACCTTCGGCGATGGCAAAGCCCATGTCGGCGAAGATCGCGGTGATCTCGTCGACGACCTGGCTGATCGGATGGATGCGCCCGCGCGCCGCCGGGCTCGGACGCACCGGCAAGGTGACGTCGACCCGCTCGGCGGCGAGCCGCGCCGCGATCGCCACGTCAGCCAATTGCTCGCGGCGTGTCGCGATCGCCGCCTGGACCCTATCGCGCAGCCCATTGAGCCTGGGACCCGCCTCGCGGCGCTCCTCCGGGCTCATCTTGCCGAGGCCTTTCAGCATCTCGGAAATGCGGCCCTTCTTGCCGAGCTCGGCAAGCCGGATCGCCTCCAGCGCGGCCTCGTCGCCGGCCGCTGCGATATCGGCCTCGAGCCGTGCTTCGAACGCTTCGGTGTCGCTCACCTGTCACTCCATGCTTTGCCGCGCCGGCGGCCTGGCGGCCTGATTAGCGCTTGCGGCGCGCCGAGGGAAGTCGCCAGCGCCCTCCCGAAACGCGGAAGGCCCGCGCAGCGGTGCGGCGCGGGCCTTCCTGGCGTCATATGCGGCGTGGCTTCAGGCCGCGCGCTTCTCGCCGACGGCGCGCTCGTAGGCGCCTTCGAACTTGCTGTCCTTGAGATAGGCCAGTGCCGACTTCGCCTGCTCGCAGAGAACCGCGAAGGCCTCCGGCTCGTGGATCGCGATGTCGGACAGAACCTTGCGGTCGACCTCGATCCCGGCCTTGCCCAGACCGTCGATGAAGCGGCCATAGGTCAGGCCATGCTCACGGACGGCCGCGTTGATGCGCTGAATCCACAAAGCGCGGAAATTGCGCTTCTTTACGCGGCGATCGCGCGTGGCGTACTGCTTCGACCGGTCGACGGCGGCCTTGGCGGCGCGGATGGTGTTCTTGCGGCGGCCGTAGAAACCCTTGGCCTGCTTGAGAACCTTCTTGTGCTTGGCATGGGACGTGACGCCCCGTTTCACTCTCGCCATGATCTTGCTCCTGGAATTCTAGAAATGCGCGACGCCGCTCAGCGGTCGTAGGGCATGTAGGTCTTGACGATCCGCTCGTCTGGCTTCGACAAAATCATCGTGCCACGCGAGTCGCGAAGGAAGTCGTTGGAGCGTTTGATCATGCCATGGCGCTTGCCGGCGGCACCCGCCTTCACGCGGCCGGAGGCCGTCATTCTAAAGCGCTTCTTGGCGCTCGCCTTGGTCTTCATCTTGGGCATTTTGCTCTCCTAACGTGAGGATCGCGACTAGACGGGCCACCGTTTCCGGCTTGCTCCGCTCCGGTCTCATTCGGAATTGTCGCGACAGCATTGAGAACCGCCACGGCATGCCCTGCCGGTCGGTTCGCTTGGACGACGGGCTTATAAGGCGCCTCGCAAGCGGACGCAAGAGCCCTCGCGCGCGGGCCACGGCGGCGGGACGAAAATCCGCGGCCCTCGCTGGCTCCGATCGCTCCCCCGCTTCCTCGCTTTCCGGCGACTTCCACAACGCGGAATTGGTCCCTTGCCATCCAACACACTCGATGAAAAGATGCTGGTGGGGCAAGGGATGGAGAGCAATGACGCTCATTCAATTTCCGGGGCGACTCGGCGATGTCCGGGAAAAAACGGCCCTTGCTTCGATTTGCCCCTGTCACTGGGCGGCGGTTCTAACTTCGCTGGAGCGACTTTTTCCCAGTGCCTCGGCTGTGCTGGAGCGCGTTGGCGCCGGCGCGGTCGATAGCGGGCGATTATTCGCCGCCGGCAATCCAACGTTGCGCCGGATTGTCGGCGCACGATGGGATGCCCAGGGCCTCGATTACCTTTCCGTCGGCACGATCTTTCGGATGAGCGAATTGCCGGAGACCGGCCTGCCCTCGTCCCGGCGGCGCGACGACGGCATCGCCCATGGCGGGGCGGGGATCGTCCTTCATCGGCGGGCCTCCCGTCTCTGGGTTCTGTCGGTTCAGGTTCCGCTCCCGCTCGGCGATCGATACGACGCGGCCATCGCGACGCTTCTGCGCCGGCTGGCGCCGGATCTGCGACGGTCGTTTCTGATCTCGTACGGCCTTGGCACGACCGAGCAGCCCGACCGGGCGACGATCGAGTCGATCTGGGACGAACTGTCCGTCGGGGTCGTCTTATTGTCGGCAGGCCTGAGGCCCTTGGCCGTGAACACGGCCGCCGAGGAGATCGTCACCACCCGCCGGTTCTTTGCTCCGCTGGGGTGCCGCGGCTCGTTGCGTGCGGCCGTCAACAACGACAATGACCGCCTGCGTCTGGCAGCCAGCCGTATCGTATACGGGGAAAGCGACGTGGAGACCGTCGACCTCAAAGGGGTCCGATGCACGGCTCCGCTGCCTGTCACGCTTCGCGCCGTGGGGCGCGGGACTGGAAGCAGACGGTTCAACGCGTTGGCCAAGGGCGTCGAGGAAACCCTCGTGGCGATCATCGGGGATTGCGAACCATCATACGGCAACACGAATGCGCTGCGCGCCTCGGCGGCAAATCGATAGGCCCACCTAAGCGAAAGGCCGCCAGCGTTCGGCGCCACAGGATCAGGCCGGGATTTCGCCCGGGCGGTCAGGCGAGCGGCGGCAAGGTTTTACATTCCCCGCGCCGCAAGGTGTGTACCGCGGACCCGGATGAGCCGTTCAGCCTCGCGGTGCCAAGACCATCATCATCTGGCGGCCTTCAAGCTTCGGCTCGGCCTCGACCTTCGAGATTTCAGCCGTTTCCTCGCGAACGCGGTTCAGAAGCCGCATGCCGAGTTCCTGATGGGCCATTTCACGCCCACGGAACCGCAACGTGACCTTGACCTTGTCGCCCTCGTCGAAGAAGCGACGGACCGACTTCATCTTGGTCTCGTAGTCGTGTTCATCGATGTTCGGCCGCATCTTGATCTCTTTGACCTCGATGGTCTTCTGGCGCCGTCGCGTCTCAGCGGCCTTCTTCTGGCTCTCGTATTTCAGCTTGCCCAGGTCGAGAATCTTGCAGACCGGCGGATTGGCGGTCGGCACGATCTCGACGAGATCCAACCCCGCGTCCTCGGCCATCGTCAAAGCGTCCTGCGTCGCCACAGGCCCGAGGTTCGTCCCCTCGGTATCGATCAACTGAACCTGCGGAACGCGAATCTCCTTGTTGGAGCGCGGCCCCTCTTTCTGGGTCGGCGGTGCACGAAATGGTCTGCGAATGGTCGTTCTCTCCTGTTATTGACGATCCCGGGTGGGCCATGAAAACGCCAACGGCTGCCGGATTCCCCTGCCTTATGGGAAAACCGAACGTCAAAGTTTCATCACGCGCCCAATCAGCGGCGTCCTCTATAGCATCGACATCGGCGAATGGCACGCCCACCGCGATAAAAAGCTGCCATGACGGTCATGGCGACCCTTTCGCCAGCTCGTTCTTCGCGTCATTAGCGCACGGACGGTCACTGCCCGACACCATCGAACATGGAACCTGCCAACCGGTTTCGCCAGTACCGCCCATCAATCCGGCAACGAAAGGACCGCGACGATCATGCAGTCAGAGACCAAGGCGGAACAGCCGCGCACCATCACCGTCGGCTCCGGGTCGAGCGCCCGCACGATCGCCTTTCGCACCCAGGCGGGTGACGCGCCGGCGCTCGTCTGGCTCGGTGGCTACCGGTCCGACATGCACGGAACCAAGGCCGAGCACCTGGCGCAACTGGCCGAAAAACAGGCGCTCGCCTTTTGCCGGCTGGATTATTCCGGCCATGGCGAGTCCGGCGGGCGGTTCGAGGACGGCACGATCGGCCGCTGGACCGAGGAGGCCGCCGCGGTCATCGACGCCGCGGTCGACGGTCCGGCGATCCTCATCGGCTCATCGATGGGGGCCTGGATCGCGCTGCGTCTCGTCCAGATGGCGCTGGCGGCCGGAAAGCCAGCCAAGGTCGCCGGGCTTTTGCTGCTGGCGCCGGCACCGGACTTCACCCATCGGCTGATGGAACCGAAGTTGCGCGACGACCAACGCGCGGCCCTTGAGCGCGACGGCTTCATCGCCGAACCCTCCGACTACTCGCCGGAGCCGAACATCTATACCCGGAAGCTGTTCGAGGACGGCGCCGCGAATTTGGTCATGGAGGGTCTGATCGAGACCCGATGTCCGGTGACGATCATCCAGGGCATGGCGGATCAGGACGTGCCGTTCGCGCACGCGCTCGAACTGGTGACGCATCTGCCGTCGGAGGGCGTCATCGTGACCCTGATCCGTGACGGCGACCATCGTCTGTCGCGGCCGCAGGATCTCGAACTCATCGAGCGCGCCGCCCTCGATCTGGTAACCGCGGCGCGCGACGGCAGCTGACCAAAGGTTCCGCTCCAATCCTCCGCGACGACTGATGGGGGGTCGATGTCATATTTTTGTCACTTACGCCGCGGCCCGCCGCGATAATTCCCTTTCATTCCCTCGACTTAGTTGGCTGCACTGGCGCGCGATTCCGGCCGTTGGCCGCGGGTAAACTCTCGCTATCGACGATGAGCCTTGAGTGGGGCTGGTCATTGAAGCTTCTGCAACCCTCTGAATGTGTTGACAGTTTTCACGATTGCTTCAACCATGAGCCATCTACGCATTTTTCGTACAAAGGGGAGTACGAAATGGGGGCCTTTCGCGCATTTGGCGCCACGGTACTGCTTTGTCTGTCGGTCACTGCCACTTCGGCGCGCTCGGAGCCGCGTGGCGCCTTCATGGGCCTCGGCAATCCCACCACACAACCGATCGGCCATCTGCTCTTCTGTCAGGAATATTCGCGCGAGTGCGAGCCGCCCGCCGCAGGGATCACCGCAGCTCCACTGAAGCTGAGCCGTCCCCTCATCCTGTCGGTGGCTGCCGTGAACACGACCATCAACGCCCGCATCAAAGCCCGTTCCGACTTGGATATCTACGGTGTCGAGGAGCGCTGGGCCTATCCGGCCGTCGAGGGCGACTGCGAGGATTTCGTCCTCTTAAAACGCCGTGTGCTCTCACAGAAAGGCATCGATCTCGCCAACCTGTTGATCACGGTCGTCCTCAGGCCGGACGGCGAAGGCCACGCGGTGCTGACGTTGCGAACGACGCAGGGCGACTTCATCCTCGACAATCTCGAATGGCGTATCCTGGCCTGGGCGGACACGCCCTACAAATATCTCAAACGACAAAGCAGCGCCGATCCCGGCCGCTGGATCGACATTGGGCACGGCGGGGACGTAATCGTCAGCGCCGTCGAGAAATGACCCCGAGGGCGTCAGGCATTGCCAATGAGAACGCCGGCCGCGAAGACCAGCGCTCCGCCCAGGACCACCTGTAGCGCCGCCCGCAGAAAGGGCGTGTCCATATAGCGGTTCTGAATGAAGGCAATTGCCCACAGTTCGAAGAAGACGACGACGAAGGCGATCGCCGTCGCGGTCCAAAAGTCCGAAATCAGATAAGGCAAGGCATGGCCGAGACCGCCCAGCGCGGTCATCACGCCGGAAGCGATGCCGCGGCGCATGGGAGAGCCGCGTCCCGACAGCACGCCATCGTCGCTGGCCGCCTCGGTAAAGCCCATGGAGATGCCGGCACCGATTGATGCGGCAAGCCCGATCAGCAGCGTCTGGTGGCTGTCGTGGGTGGCGAAGGCGGCGGCGAAGATCGGTGCGAGCGTCGAGACGGACCCGTCCATCAACCCGGCAAGACCCGGCTGGACATAGGTGAGAATGAACGCCCGCCGCTCGGTCTCGGCCTCCTCCGACCGAACGCCTTCGGTGATCGTCTCATCGACAAGCGTCTGGGCGGTTCGCTCATGCTGTGCTTCGGCGGCGGCGAGATCGCCGAGCAATTGCCGAACGCCCGCGTCCTGACTGCGCTTTGCCGCCTCCCGATAGAAGGTCGCCGCCTGCCGTTCCATGTCAGCGGCCGCCTGACGCGCCCGCTCGATCCCGAGCGGGCGAACCAGCCAATCGGGCTTGCGTTGATAGAAGCCGCGAATATCGGAGCGGCGCACCAGCGGGATTCGTTCGCCGAATTTCTCGCGGAACAACTCGATCAAACGCCGGCGATGGCCATCCTCCTCCTCCGCCATCGCCTCGAAAATCTTGGCCGACGCCGGATAGTTCTCGCGCAAGCCGTCGGCGAAGGCACCATAGATCCGGCCATCCTCCTCTTCCGCTCCGATGGCGAGTGCAAGAATCTCGGCTTCCGACAGGTCGTCGATCGTTCGGCGGGTGAACGCGGTCATACGGCTCAACATCGGCAATTCTTTCTTTAGAATGATTCCAATCTATTGATTGGTTCTCTCGTTCGCAAGCCGCGCGAGACCGGTGTCAGGCATCCCGATCCGCCTTGGCGCCGCACCCGCGGCGAGGCCGCCAGGTAGTGTTCAGCCGACATTCATCATGATTACGAAAATATAAACACTTGAAAGACACGCCCGATTCATCGGCAGGCCCGATACATCGATCGGCCGTGTCGGTAGAAGGATGACCCATGCCTATCGACGACGACCGGCAGCTCGCCGAAGAGGTAGAAGCCGCACTCAAGGCGCTCGGGATCGCCCGTCTGCGTTCGCGCTCGACAGGCCCGGTACAGCGCTATGTCATGGAATTGAGTGGGACAAAGCTGACCGAGACGCCGTCGCCGGACGCGCAAACACCCCGATCCAAAACGGATTCATCGATGCCCGTCGCGCAAGACCAGGTCGGCTCTAGTCGGCGTCTCCTGCCTGCGGATCCGAGGGCTCTTCCTCCGTCGCCGGAATGACGTAGCTTCCGCTCAGCCAACGATGCAGGTCGACGGTTTTGCAGCGCGCCGAACAGAACGGGTAGTTTTCGCGCCCCGCGGCACGGCCGCATTCTGGACAACGCCGCTTGGGCCGGAGCGGCGTGACCGTGGCCGGACCGGGGCTCATGCGTCCTCCGTCGCGACCGTGGCGGCCTTCCACCGTGCATGGATGTCGTAACCCTCACCCGCCAGCAATGCCAGCGTTTCATAGAGCGGCAGGCCGACGACGTTGGTATAGGAGCCGACAAGCCGGACAACAAAGCTGCCGGCAAGCCCCTGGATGGCATAGCTGCCGGCCTTGCCTCGCCACTCGCCGGACGCGATGTAACTGTCGATGTCCTGGCGCGACAGCCGCTTGAAGCGGACCCGGGTCTCGATCAGGCGCTGGCGCAGCGCTCCCCGCGGGCCGATCAGGCAGACGCCGGTATAGACGCGATGGGTTCGCCCGGAGAGCGTCCGCAGATTAGCGACGGCGTCATCGACGAGTTCGCCCTTCGGCATGATCTGACGCCCCACGGAGACCACCGTGTCCGCAGCGACGATGTAGGATGGGCCGTCGATGTCGAGCTCGCGCAGCGCCTTGGCTGCGACTTCGGCCTTCGCCTTCGACAAGCGCTTGGCCAGCGAGCGGGGATGCTCGTTGCGCTGAGGGGTCTCGTCCAGATCGGCCGGCAGCAGGCGATCCGGCTCGATCCCGGCCTGATTGAGAAGTTCGAGCCGCCGGGGCGAACCCGAGGCGAGCACCAGGAGGGGGCGCGCTGACATCAAGTCGTCCGCTCGTCAGGCTATTTGAAACGATAGGTGATGCGACCCTTGGTCAGGTCGTAAGGCGTCATCTCGACGAGCACCTTATCGCCGGTCAGGACGCGAATGCGGTTCTTGCGCATCCGACCCGCCGTGTGGGCGATGATCTCATGCTCGTTTTCCAGCTTGATACGGAAGGTGGCGTTGGGCAGCAACTCGGTGACCGTACCGGGAAATTCGAGAACTTCTTCTTTTGCCATATGGTGTAGAGCCTTGAGCGATGTCGGAGCGGGAAGCGGAAGCTTCGCGGCGAAGGAAAGCCGCCCCGATCGGGCGGCGACGAATTGGAAATTCGCGCCATAAATCGGGGCAAACCGCCGAAAAAGCAATATGCCGCCACGATTTGGCGGCGCCGGTACCGTTCCGTCGGTGGGCGGCGATCCGGATGACGGTCGCGCGGCTCTTCTCCTACGCCGTTTTGGCGGCCGGATCGAGTCCCCGCCGCAGCGTCAGCCGGAAATGCGCTCGATGTCGGCACCGCAAGCGCCGAGCTTTTCCTCAAGCCGCTCGAAACCGCGATCGAGATGATAGACGCGATTGACCGTCGTCTCGCCCTCGGCGACAAGGCCGGCGATGACCAGCGAGACCGATGCCCGCAGATCCGTCGCCATCACCGGCGCCCCGGCCAGACGCGGCACACCCTCGATCGTCGCTACCTGACCGGACAGGGAAATCTTCGCGCCGAGCCGGGCGAGTTCCTGAACGTGCATGAAGCGGTTCTCGAAGATCGTTTCGGTGATATGCGAGGTGCCTTCGGCACGCGTCACCAACGCCATCAGCTGCGCTTGCAGATCGGTCGGAAAACCCGGATAGGGGTCGGTCACGACATCGACGGGCGCAATCCCGCCGCCATTGCGATAAACACGGATGCCGTCCTCGACCGCATCGATCGTGACGCCGGCGCCACGCAGGGTCCCCAGCGCCGTCTGCAGCAATTCCACATTGGTCCCGGTCAAGGTCACGTCGCCGCCGGTCATCGCCACGGCCATGGCGAAGGTGCCGGTCTCGATGCGGTCGGGCAGCACCCGGTGGCGGGCGCCGGACAGGATCGGCACGCCCTGGATGGTGATCGTCGACGTTCCGGCGCCCTCGATCTTGGCGCCCATGGCGTTGAGACAACGGGCGAGATCGGCGATTTCGGGCTCACGCGCGGCGTTTTCCAGAACCGTCTCGCCCTTGGCGAGACTGGCCGCCATCAGCATGACATGAGTGGCGCCGACCGAGACCTTGGGAAACACGAAGCGATTGCCGACAAGGCCGCCCTTGGCCTCGGCGATGGCATAGCCGGCCTCGATGTCGATGGTCGCGCCGAGCGCGCGCAAGCCGTCGATGAACAAATCGACCGGCCGCGTGCCGATGGCGCAGCCGCCCGGCAGCGACACCTTGGCCTTGTGCATGCGGGCGAGCAGCGGCCCGATCACCCAGAAGCTGGCGCGCATCTTCGACACCAGCTCGTAGGGCGCCGTGGTATCGACGATGTTGCGGGCGGTGAAGTGGATCGTACGACCAAGGCTGGCGTCCTGCCGCAGGCGCTTGCCGGTCACCGAATAATCGACACCGTGATTGCCGAGAATGCGGATCAGCTGCTCGACATCGGCCAGATGCGGGACGTTTTCGAGCGTCAGCGTGTCGTCGGTCAGAAGCGAGGCGATCATCAGCGGCAGCGCGGCGTTTTTCGCGCCGGAAATCGGTATTGTGCCGCTGAGCTCGTTGCCGCCGCGAATGCGAATGCGATCCATAAAGTCTTTGTCCAGCCTGTGTGCGTCCCCCGCAGGGCGCGTCTGTACACGAGAGGGACCGCCGATTCAAATGACCCTGCCGGGCCTGTTAGGACATTGTTAAGATTTGTGGCGGCACTTTCAGGTCCAACAGTAGTTTTTCGATAATCTCATCGGGGAGGAGTTTTTCGTGAGCGCCAAACGCGTCAATCCGATGCTTTTCATGCTTTCATGCCTGCTGGCCGGAAGCGCATTCATTCTCCCGGCGCTCACACCGCAACCCGCATGGAGCGAAGAGGGAGGCGACGGCGGCGACTCTGGCGGCTCCGATAGCGACTCCGGCGATTCGGGAAGCGACAGCGATTCGGGCGATTCCGATAGCGACTCTGGCAATGATTCCGACAGCGACTCCAATGACGACTCGGACGATAATTCCGCCTCCCACTCAGATGCCAGCGACGATGACGATGACGATGATCACGCGGGGAAGGTCGCGACCGAACGAGCGGCCTTTCTGAGTGCAAGTCCCGGTCAGACCCAGGCCTCCCGAATCGCCGCCGCGCGGTCAGCGTTGCGGTCCTTGGAGACGGCAGTAAAATCCGAAGGGATGACGAGCGTCTCGGCCTCGGAAGAACGGCAGGGGCTGAAGTCTGGATGGCAGTGACAATTCGCGCGTCAAAGGCAGCAATCAGCCTGGCGACAGCGCTGTTGATTGCCGGCTGCACGACGGCAGGCGCAAATCGCTCAGCCGTCATGGCGCTGACAGCGGCGGACCAATCCATCGCCGGGCAAGCGCGGCAGCAACTTTTAGAACGGCAACCCTCCGGTACAAGCCGAAGCTGGAAATCGCGTAGCGGGGCCCAAGGAACGATTACGGTCGTGCGGACCTACCGCGCGCAGGATCGCCGGTGGTGTCGCGAAACTCTGGAAACCGTTGCTCGCGGCAACCGGAAGGATGACTTGTCAGCGATCCTTTGCCGCAATTCCTCCGGTGTGTGGATCCCTTTAGCAACACAGGGGTGACCGCCTGATTGCAAGGGGCGCCAGTCTCGCACCTCCTTTCATGCGTTCGACTTCCGAAATGCCGCAAGCGGGTGTCGGTCACGCCGCCTCAGATATGAATCGCGTGACCGAGCGCCTTGAAGGCGGCCTCCTGGAACCCTTCCCCTTGCGTCGGATGGGCGTGGATGGTGCCGGCGACATCCTCCAGGCAGGCCCCCATTTCCAGCGCCAGCGAAAATGCCGCCGATAGCTCGGAAATGCCGACCCCCACCGCCTGGATGCCAAGCACGAGATGATTGTCGGCGCGCGCGACGATCCGCACGAAGCCGTCGTCGCGGTCGAGCGTCATCGCCCGGCCGTTCGCCTGGAAGGGGAAGCTGCCGATCTTGATCTCAGTGCCCAACGCCTTCGCCTGTTCGGGCGACAGGCCGACGGTGACGATTTCGGGATCGGTGAAGCAGATCGCCGGAATGGCGTGCTTGTCCCAGCGGCGCCGTTCGCCGGCGACGATCTCGGCCACCATCTCGCCCTCGGCCATCGCCTTGTGAGCGAGCATCGGCTCGCCGGCGACGTCGCCGATCGCGTAGACGCCGCGCATCGCCGTGCGGCAGGTCTCGTCGATCTTGAGGAATGGCCCGTCCATTTCCAGAACCAGTTCCTCGCGGCCCCAGCCCTCGGTCAGCGGCTTGCGGCCGACGGTGACGAGGACGCTGTCGGCGCCGATCCGGCGCTCCGAGCCGTCGGCCAGTTCGACCAGAAGGTCGCCATCCTCGCCGGCAAGCCCCTTCGCCTTGGCGCCGGTCAGGATGTCGACGCCGAGAGCGTCGAGCCGCGCCCGAACCGGCCGCACCAGATCGGCGTCGTAGGTCGGCAGGATGCGGTCCGTCGCCTCGACGATCGTCACCGTCGATCCGGCCTTGGCGAAGGCGGTGCCGAGTTCGAGGCCGATATAACCGCCGCCGACGACGGCGAGTCGTTTGGGTGGCGCGGCAAGACTCAGCGCTTCTTCCGAGGACATCACCTTGCCGCCGAAGGGCAGCATCGGCAGTTCGACGGGAACCGATCCGGTGGCGATGATGATGTTGTCGGCGGCGATGCGCTGAACACTGGTCTCGCTGGTCACCTCGACCGTCTTGCCGTCGAGAAAGCGGGCGCGGCCTGGAACGAGCTTGACCCGCGCCTTCTTGAGGAGGCCGGTGACGCCATTGGTCAATCGGTTGACGATGCCGTCCTTCCAGCCGACCACCTCCGCCCAGTCGAGGTCCGGCTCGGACGCCGAAATGCCGGGAATGCCGCGCTTCGCGGCGGCCTCGCGCATCGCGAAAAATTCGTCCGCCGCGTGGATCAGCGCCTTCGACGGGATGCAGCCGATGTTGAGGCAGGTGCCGCCCGGCTTGCGGTCATCGACGATGACGGTGTCGAGGCCGAGCTGTCCGGCGCGGATCGCGGCGACATAGCCGCCCGGACCGGCTCCGATGACAAGGAGTTGGCAGGAGATGTCGGCCATGGTCAGCGCCCCTCCTCGACGAAGATCATCGCCGGGTTCTCCAACAGCGCCTTGACGCGCTGGATGAAGCGGGCGGCGTCCCAGCCGTCGATCACCCGGTGGTCGAAACTCGACGACAGGTTCATCCGTTTGCGGGGAATAAACCGGCTACCGTCCCAGACCGGGCGTATTTCCATCTTGTTGACCCCGACGATGGCGACCTCCGGATGATTGATCACCGGCGTCGTCGCGATGCCGCCGAGCGCGCCGAGCGAGGTGATGGTGATGGTCGAGCCGGACAGTTCCTCGCGCTTGGCCGTGCCGGCCTTCGCCGCCTCGCCAAGCCGCACCACTTCCGCGGCGCAGCCCCAGATGTCACGGGCCTCGGCATGGCGCACGACTGGCACGACGAGGCCGGAATCGGTCTGCGCGGCAATGCCGATATGCACGCCGCCATGCTGGTGGAGAATGCCCGCCTCGTCGTCATAGAGCGCGTTCAGCGCCGGCTGGTCCCGGATGGCGATCACCATGGCCCGCATCAGGAAGGGCAAAAGCGTCAGTTTCGGGCGCTCCTCCGCTTGACCCTCATGACGGTCGCGGTTGAGGGCGGCGCGCAACTCCTCCAGCGCCTCGACGTCGATCTCCTCAACATAGGTGATATGGGCGATGCGGCTTTTCGCCAGCGCCATCTTCTCGGCGATCTTGCGCCGCAGCCCGACGATCCTGACGTCGGTGACCGCGGTGTCGGCGACCAGCCCGCGCCCCGCCGATGGCGCAGCACCGCCTTCGAGATAGCCGTCGAGATCGGTCTGCGAGATGCGCCCGGCGGGGCCCGAACCGGCAACGCGGCGCAGATCGACGCCCGCCTCCATGGCGCGGCGCCGCACTGCGGGCGAGGCCAGCGGCTTCTCGCCGGGCTTGCGGACTGGGCCGCCTGCGTCCCCCGCTCCAGGACTTTTCGTTGGGCGCGCAGCCGCCTTTTCAGCGGGTCGGCCATCGTTTTGTTTTGCCGCCTTGCCGTCGTCCGCGTCCGACGCACCGGTCTTTGGCGGCGCTTGCGGCTCGTCGCCGGTCTTCTCAGCGATATCGTCCGGGTTCTTGTCAGGTTCGTTGGTCCCGCCCTCGCCCGCGACCTCCAGCTTGACCAGCGCCGAGCCGACGGCGAGCGTATCGCCGACCTCGCCGCCGAGCCATTTGACCGTGCCTTCCACCGGCGAGGGCACATCGACCGTCGCCTTGTCGGTCATCACCGCGGCGAGGATCATGTCCTCCTGGACCGGGTCGCCGATTTTGACATGCCATTCGACCAGTTCGGCCTCGGCGACGCCCTCGCCGACATCCGGCAGCTTGATCGTGTAGGTGCCCACCGTCAGCCCTCCATCACCAGTTTGAGGGCACCGCCGACCCGGGCCGGACCGGGGAAATAGTCCCATTCCTGGGCGTGCGGATAAGGCGTATCCCACCCAGCGACGCGCAGGATCGGGGCTTCGAGGTGATAAAAGCAGGCCTCCTCGACCAGCGCGCAAAGCTCGGCGCCGAAGCCCGAGGTCATGGTCGCCTCGTGGACGACGACGCAACGGCCGGTCTTCTTCACCGAGGCCTCGATCAGTTCCAGATCGAGCGGCACGAGAGTTCGAAGATCGATGATCTCGGCGTCCACTTTGGTCATCCGCGCTGCCTCTTCGGCGACATGCACCATGGTGCCGTAGGCGAGAACCGTGACGGCGGCGCCCTCACGACGGACGACACCCTGGCCGAGCGGCACGATGTAGCGGCCCTCCGGAACCTCGCCCAGCGGGTGCTTCGACCAGGGCGTGATCGGCCTGTCGTGATGGCCGTCGAAGGGACCGTTGTAGAGCCGCTTCGGCTCCAGGAAGATCACCGGATCGTTGTCCTCGATCGCTGCGATCAACAAACCCTTGGCGTCATAGGGGTTGGAAGGAACGACGGTCTTCAGGCCGGAGACGTGGGTGAACAGGGCTTCCGGCGACTGCGAATGGGTCTGGCCGCCGAAGATGCCGCCGCCGGTCGGCATTCTGACGACGAGCGGAGCGGTGAAGTCGTTGGCCGAGCGATAGCGCAGCCGCGCCGCCTCCGAAACGATCTGGTCGTAGGCGGGATAGACGTAATCGGCGAACTGCATCTCGACGACCGGACGAAGCCCGTAGGCGGCCATGCCGATGGCGGTGCCGACGATGCCGCTTTCGTTGATCGGGGCGTCGAAGCAGCGGTTCTTGCCGAAACGCTCCTGCAACCCCGCCGTACAGCGAAACACGCCACCGAAATAGCCGACATCCTCGCCATAGACGACGACGCTGGGGTCTTCTTCCATCTTCACCGCGTGAGCGTCGCGGATCGCCTCGATCATGGTCATGCGCGGCATCAGGCGAGACTCCGCGTTGTGCGATGCGAGGCGCCATCCATATCGGCTTCGTCATCCCGGCCCCCGAGCCGGGATCCATGCCAAGCCACGGCAGCCGCCGGGACGGTGGAGGAAAAACAATCTCCGATCCAACGATTTTGCCGCGTTGGACGACTTGGAGTGGATCCCGGCTCAAGGCCGGGATGACGAGGTTGGAAGTGCGGCGTCCAATTCTGCAAGGTTTCCATCCTCAATACCCCGCCTGCTGGCGCTGGCGCCGAAGATGTGGCGGCATCGTCTCGTAGACGTCCTCGAACATGTCGCGGACCGACGGCTTCGGGCCGGTATGCAGCGTACCGTGGGTCTCGGCTTCCTTCTGGGCGGCGAGGATTTCCGCGTCGATCTCGGCCTCGGCCTGGACGTGCCGCTCTTCGCTCCAGGCCTCGCGGGCAATCAGATGGTTCTTCAGCCGCTTGACCGGATCGCCGAGCGGCCAGGCGTCGGTTTCTTCCTTCGGGCGGTATGCCGAGGGATCGTCGGATGTCGAATGGGCGGCGGCGCGATAGGTCACCCATTCGATCAACGTCGGCCCGAGATTTCTTCGCGCGCGCTCCACCGCCCATTTCGAGGCCGCGTGGACGGCGAGATAGTCATTGCCGTCGACCCGAAGTGAGGGAATGCCGAAGCCGAGGCCACGGGCTGCGAAGGTGCCGGAGCCGCCCCGCGCGATGCCCTGATAGGTCGAGATCGCCCACTGATTGTTGACGATATTGAGAACGACGGGGGCCTTGTAGGTCGACGCGAAAACCAGCGCCGAATGAAAGTCGCTCTCGGCGGTCGAGCCGTCGCCGATCCAGGCGGCGGCGATCTTGGTGTCGCCCTTGATCGCCGAGGCCATCGCCCAGCCGACGGCCTGCACGAACTGCGTCGCCAGATTGCCCGAGATGGAGAAGAAGCCGTGCTGCTTCGACGAATACATGATCGGCAATTGCCGGCCCTTCAGCGGGTCGCGGCGGTTGGAATAGATCTGGCACATCATGTCGACGAGCGGATAATCGTCGGCGATCAACAGCCCCTGCTGGCGGTAGGTGGGGAAGTTCATGTCGCCGGGGCCGAGCGCCTCGCGAAAGGCGCAGGCGATCGCCTCCTCGCCAAGGCACTGCATGTAGAACGAGGTCTTGCCCTGACGCTGGGCCATCAACATGCGGCGGTCGAAGGCGCGTACCCGCATCATCGTCTTGAGGCCGGAGAGAACCGCTTCATCATCGAGGGTGCCGGCCCATTCGCCGATGGCTTCGCCGTCGCGGTTGAGCACACGGATGATCGAATAGGCGAGGTCGCGGATTTCGGCCGGGTCGACATCGACCGGCGGACGCCGAACCGCGCCGGCCTTGGCGATCTTGACGCCGGAAAAGTCCGGCGTTCCACCCGGCCGAACCTCCGGTTCCGGCACATGCAGACTGAGCGGTCGGTCGTCGGCCATGAGCGCATCTCCCGTCGCGGCCGAAGAATCAAAGGCCGCGCCCCACGATACAATCTAACGGGATTGGATCGGGAGGAAAGCCATGCAGGCCGCCGTCGCGGTTATTCAGGCCGGATCAGCACCGCGAGGCTGAACAGCACCAGTGCGACGGCCGCGATTTTCCAGAAGTCGCCACGCTTTTTCAGCCCCGGCAGGCCGAAGGGCTTGATCAGGTGGGCCCCCATCAGAATCACGAACAGGAGAGAAAACAGCTTGCTCATCGCCAGAGCCAGTAGTGCATCCGGCACGCTGGCGCTACCGGACGCGGATGGTCAGATCGAATGCAACGCGCCCGACGCGACGACCGGCCCGGTCGGAAGGCCGGTTGGCGAGCCGCCTTCCGGCTCCATCGAGACCGCCAGCGCGGTCTCCGGAGCGTCGAGTTCGCCGCCCTTGAGCACCACCCGCAGCGGCCGTTCCATGGTGATCAGCCCGAGCGATTGTGGTGCCCCACCGCCGGCCGGCAGCAGCCACAATTCCGGCACGCGGCCGGGTTCGGTGGCACCGGCGACCGGAATCAACGTCGCCGTCGCGGTGTTCATGTCGATCACCACCGTGACCAGCGGCGTGCCGGTATCGGAGGCGAGCGTCGCCGTCAGGGTTCCGTCCGTAGCGACTGGCGCGCCGAGGTCTTGCCCCGCGACAAAGATCAAAGCGGCGAGGCTCGCCGCCGCGAGCCCCATCGCGCCGATGCCGAGCCATTGCCAGATCGCGGAAACCCGGCGGCCCTTTGGCCCGGAACGCTCCGCCGGCCGGCGGGTGATGCGGTCGAGATCGGCGGCGATTCGCGGCCAAACTCCAACCAGCGGCTCCACGGGCGGAACGGCAGCGGCCAACGGCCCGAGGCGCTCGGCCCAGGCGTCGATCTCGGCGGCGAAGGCCGGATCTTTCGCGGCGCGGCGCTCGACCGACCGGCGCGTCGAACCGTCCAGCACGCCGAGCACATACTCGGCGGCCAGATCCGCGTCGTCCTGTTCCTGATCGCGCGGCGCGCTCATTGCGACAGGCATCCTTTCAATTTCAGCAGGCCGCGCCGGATCACGCTTTTCATCGTTCCGAGCGGCACCTCGGCCCGCCGGGCGAGTTCGTCATAGGTCAAGCCACCGAAAAACGCCGCGGCGACCGCGTCCCGCGTCCGCTCGTCGAGTTCGCCGAGACAGGCGGCGAGTTGGCGGCCTTCGTCGGCGCGATGCAGCAATTCCAGCGCATCCGGATTTTTGTCCGCGACGTCCACCGCCTCGTCGACCGATTTGTCATAGGCGCGCGGGCCGATCTGGCGCAGCCGGTCGATGGACCGGTTGCGGGCAATCGTCGCCATCCAGGTGATCGGGCTCGCCCGACCTAGGTCGAAGCTGTCCGCCCGATTCCATACGGTCAGATAAACGTCCTGCAACACATCCTCGGCCTCTTCGCGATTGCCCAAGATACGCAAGCATATACCGAAAAGCTTCGCCGAGGTGCGATCGTAGACCTCGCGCAAGGCCGCCTTGTCGCCATCGGCGACGGCGCGCAGCCTGTCCACGAGAAAGGCCCGGCCCTCGTCCGCGCTCACCGTGGTCATCTCGCCCGACTATCCGTTCGCTCGCCGATCATGCGACACAGCGGAACAACGTCGCCGCCGCATTGTCAACGCGCCGCGGGTGCGACATTCCGGCAGACGGGTCGCCCGTCAGTACGGCGACTCGGTGACGCCCATTTCGACATATACCGACTTCACCTGGCTGTAATGCTCCAGTGCCGCCCGCCCATTCTCGCGGCCAAGGCCGGAGCGTTTGACGCCGCCGAAGGGCATTTCCACCGGCGTCAGATTGTAGGCGTTGATCCAGCAGGTGCCGGCCTGGAGCTTCGCCACCACCCGATGTCCGCGCTGGATGTCCTTGGTGTAGACGCCGGCAGCCAGGCCAAATTCCGTGGCGTTGGCGCGCCGGATCGCCTCGGCCTCGTCGTCGAAGTCGAGAACGCACATCACCGGCCCGAAGATCTCCTCGCCGGCGATGCGCATGGCGTCGGCAACATCGGTGAAGACAGTCGGCTCGACGAAGCTGCCGTCGGCAAAGCCCTCGACCGTGGCCGCGTGACCGCCGCAGGCAAGCGTCGCGCCCTCTTGCCGACCGATCTCCAGATAGGAGAGTACCTTGTCGAACTGGGCCCTGGAGACCAGCGGTCCGAGATCGGTATCCTCCTTCATCGGATCGCCGAGCTTGATCGCCTTCACGCGCTCGACCAGCTTTTCGACAAAGGCCGGCCGCACGGAGCGCTCGACGAAGACCCGGGTACCGTTGGAGCAGATCTGACCGGTCGAATAGAAATTGCCGAGGATCGCGCCGGACACCGCAGCGTTGAGATCGGCGTCGGCGAAGACCAGGATCGGCGATTTGCCGCCGAGTTCGAGCGTCACATGCTTGGTCGTCGCGGAGGCGGCTTCCATCACCCGAGCGCCGGTCGGCACCGAGCCGGTGACCGAGACCTTGGCGATTTTCTTGTGGCTTGCGAGCGCCGCGCCGACGTCGCCCAACCCTTGCACGACGTTGAAGACGCCGGCCGGCACGCCCGCCGCGGTCAGGATCTCGGCGAGCTTCAGGGCCGAGAGTGGCGTTACCTCCGACGGCTTGAAGATCATCGCGTTGCCGCAGGCAAGCGCCGGGGCGGCCTTCCAGGAGGCGATCTGGATCGGGTAGTTCCAGGCGCCGATGCCGGCGCAGATGCCCAGCGGTTCGCGCCGCGTATAGGCGAAGGAGCCGCCGAGATCGATGTATTCGCCGTTGATGTCGGCGGCGAGCGCGCCGAAATATTCGAGGCTGTCGGCGCCGGAGGCGGCGTCCGCCACCAGGGTCTCGGAGAGCGCCTTGCCGGTGTCGAGGGTCTCCAGTTCGGAAAGCTCGCGGTTGCGCTCGCGCATGATGCCGGCCGCCCGACGCAGGATGCGGCCGCGCTCGGCGCCGGTCATCGCCGCCCAAACCGCCTGCCCCCGCTCGGCGGCCTCCACCGCCCGCTCGATCAGCGCAGGCGTTGCGGCATGAAGCCGGGCGATGGTCTCGCCGGTGGCGGAATAGGTGCTGTCGAAGACCGCGCCGGCCTCGTCCTCGGCATAGCCGCCGTCGATATAGTGGGAAGCGGTTGGCTGGGCGCGCATGGGCTGTGTCCTCTTCGTTCGTTGAACGGGTTCTAGCGGGGCGGACCCGGTTCGGCCACCGGAACAAGCCGATATTGAAGGCGCTGGCCGGCCCGCTTATTTGAGGCTCCGGGCCGAGGGAGCCCGCCGCTCGCGGGCGAAAGCCTTTGGTGAATTCCCTTATCGATCATCCGTGACGCCATCAGCGATGACATGCGGCCGGACGGCAATCGCGAGCACCGAACCTTCGACGCCGCATGCGAAACCGCGAAAGGTACGCAGATGACCGGCATGACCACATCCGTCAACGACTTCAAGGCCCAGGCCAAGCGCCTGAGGGCCGGCCTCGAGCAGGACGGCCATAGCCTCACCCACAGCGCCACGCTGGAACTCGTCGCCCGCCAGCACGGGTTTCGCGACTGGAACACGCTGCACGCCTCGGCCGAGCGCAGCCGGACTGTTGCCGATCTCCTCATCGGAGCGCCGGTGGAGGGACGTTATCTCGGCAGGAGCTTCACCGGCGAGTTGATCGCCTTGCAGCGGCTCTCGAAGAGCGGCCGTTTTCGGGCGACTATCCAGTTCGACGCGCCCGTCGATGTCGTCGCCTTCGAGAGTTTCTCGTCGTTCCGGCGACGGGTGACCGTCACGATCGACGCCAAGGGCGCGACCGTGGAGAAAACCTCCGACGGACGGCCGCATCTCGAACTGGCGCTCTGAGCGCATCTCAAGCCATACGCCGGGCGGCCTTTCCGCCCGGCGTCGCCGCCTTACAACGGACCGTTCGCCGCAGCGGCGGAACCGGGGATCGCCATCCGGCTTCCTTTATGGATCGATCTTTCGCGAAGGGACATGACCATGACCGCCGACCTCGCCGAACGAACCAGAGAGCGCATCAGCATCGAGCCGGCCACGGGGCCGGTGACCGTCACCTTCCACGGCGCTGTCATCGCCTCGGCCGACAACGCATTGGTGTTGAACGAATCCGGCTACGACCCCGTCCACTATATTCCGTGGGACCGGGTGGAGATGGCGTTCCTGCATCCGACCGACCGCAGTACGACTTGTCCGTTCAAGGGCGAGGCGCGCTACTGGTCGATCTCGGCCGAGGGCACGGCCGCCGAGAACGCAGTCTGGGCCTACGACAATCCGCATGATGGCGTCAGAGAGATCGCCGGCCATCTGGCGTTCGACAAGCGCTTCGTGACCATCGACGCCGCGTGATCAGCGATCGTTGTGGCCGAGGTCGCGCGCCGGGTCGAGCCGGTCTCGCACGCGCTGCTTGAGGATTTTCGCCTCGGGAAACCCGCCGTCGGCCTTGCGCTCCCAGATCGTCGCGCCGTCGTAGCGGATTTCGAAGACGCCGCCCGTGCCCGGAACCAAGGCCACCTCACCAAGGTCTGACCCGAAGGTCGACAGAAGCTCCTGCGCCATCCAGGCGGCGCGGAGCAGCCATTGGCATTGCGTGCAATAGGTGATGGTTATTCGCGGGGCGGTGTTCTTCTCGCTCATCGCTTCCTGGATTCCCTCACGCCCGGCAATGGACCACCGCATGTTAACGCCCCTTTGGTACCGACCGGTCCACACTTTAGCTTCCCGAGTCTGAACCGACGGCCCTGATGCTTCGAACGCTCCTTCCAGCCACCGACACGCATGGGCGAAGCCTCCAGACTCGTGTCACCCGCGCGCGGGTGAGGCTACGCCGGCTTTATCACGGCCATACCCGCAAAGCGCTGCGGTTCCAGATGGCCGTGTTGGTCGTCGATCTGGCCATCATCGCCCTGTTCATCGCCAGTCCGGTGCTGCGCGAGACGGAAGCGTTTCTCATTGTCGATTTTACCGTGGCTGCGATCCTGGCGCTCGATATCGCCGGCCGCGGTTTTGCCGCGCGCGAGCCATTGCGGTGGCTGCGCCAGCCCTTCGTGCTGCTGGACCTGGTCATCCTGGCGACGCTGCTGATGCCGTTCTGGCTGATCAATTTCGGCTTCCTGCGCATCATCCGCCTGTGGTCGATCTCGCAGAGCGGCGTTCTGTGGCGGCCGCTGCGGCGGCACGGCTACCAGGAATGGGAGATCCCGGCCCGCGCCGTCGTCAATCTCATCACCTTCCTGTTTCTGGCGACCGGCTTCGTCTACACGACCTTCTTCCGCAAGGGCTCGGGCATCGAGGGCTATCTCGACGCCCTCTACTTCACTGTCGCGTCGGTGACGACGACCGGCTATGGCGACATTACCCTTGCCGGATCGTGGGGCAAGCTCACCTCGATCGTCATCATGATCATCGGCATCTCGCTGTTCGTGCGGCTCGCGCAGGCGGTGTTCCGGCCGAACAAGGTGCATTTCCCCTGCCCGCAATGCGGCTTGCAGCGCCACGAGCCAGACGCCGTCCACTGCAAGGCCTGCGGTTACGCTCTGAAGATCCCCGACCACGAGCGGTAGGCGGCTGCTTCGAACGCATCGCCGATCCTCTCGGTACTGTGTCGCGGGTTTGCGCCGTCATTGTGATGTTACAAATATCGTTGTATTATTGCAGAATGGATGATGACAACGCTGTCGCGGCGCTCGCGGCGCTCGCTCATATCGATCGCCTTTCGGCCTTCCGGCTGCTGGTTAAGACGGGTTCGAATGGCCTAGCCTCCGGCGAGATTGCCGATCGACTGGCGATTCCGGCGACCCGCATGAGCTTTCATTTGACGGCGCTGGAGCGCTCCGGCCTTGTCCGCTCCCGGCGGGCCGGCCGACACATCTTTTATGCCGCGAACTACGGCGCCATGCGCGAGCTGCTGGCATTTCTGACGGAGGACTGCTGCGGCGGCCGTCCGGAAATCTGCGGCGACCTCAGCGCGCTTCTGGGCGCATGTTCGAAGGAGGTCTGCCAATGACGCCCGACGCGCCGTTTAACGTTCTGTTCCTATGTACCGGGAACTCGGCCCGATCGGTTCTGGCCGAGAGCATCATGAACTGCACTCATGGCGATCACTTTCTGGCCTATTCCGCCGGCAGCGATCCACGCGGCGAAGTGCATCCAAAAACAATTGAACTGCTCCGCCGGTTGAATTTTCCAACCGAAGGCCTGCGATCGAAATCCTGGGACGAATTTGCCACGGGCGGGAAAACCGCCGTGCCGCTCGACTTCATCATCACCGTCTGCGACGACGCGGCCGGCGAGACCTGTCCGGTTTGGCCGGGGCATCCGATCACCGCGCATTGGGGCATCGAGAACCCGGCGGCGGAGAAACGCGGCGAAATGTGGGAGCGCGCCGCCTTTCTGCGAGCGTTCCATCATCTGCGCAATCGCATCTCCGTCTTCGCGGCGTTGCCGGTCGATAAGCTCGAGCGAACCAGCCTGACCGCCGAAATCCGCGCCATTGGCCGCCTGGACGATACGACCGCGTCCGCTCCCAAGCCAGCAGGGACCTCATGACTGTCACGATCTACCACAATCCCGACTGCGGTACCTCGCGCAACACCCTCGCCATGATCCGGCAGTCCGGCGAGGAACCCCGGATCATCGAATATCTGAAGGCCCCGCCCAGCCGCGAGACGCTGATCGCGCTTCTCGACCGGATGAAGATGACGCCGCGCGAGCTCCTGCGCGAGAAGGGGGCCCCCTATGCCGAACTCGGGCTCGACGACCCGAAACTGCCGGACGAGGAAATCCTGGCGGCGATGATGGCGCATCCGATCCTGATCAACCGGCCGATCGTCGTTACGGACAAGGGCGCGCGGCTGTGCCGGCCGTCCGAGGCGGTGTTGGAGGTCCTGCCGGCCCCGGAGATCGGACCGTTCACCAAGGAGGACGGCGAAGTGGTCACCGCGGGCGGTGGCCGGTTCGACGACGGATGAGAAGACAGCGGCATTCGATCTGATCTTCTCTCCTCGTCCGGATAACGCCCGTGCTCGCCTTCGCGATCTTCCTCGCCACCCTCGTCCTCGTCATCTGGCAGCCGAAGGGTCTCGGCATCGGCTGGAGCGCGCTCGGCGGCGCGGCCGTGGCGCTCGCCGCAGGCGTCGTCGACCTCACCGACCTCGGCGTGGTCTGGGGCATCGTCTGGGACGCGACCTTCACCTTCGTCGGGCTGATTGTCATCTCGCTGGTCCTCGACGAGGCGGGCTTCTTTCACTGGGCGGCGCTGCATGTCGCGCGATGGGGCGGTGGCAACGGCCGGCGGCTGTTCCCGCTCGTCGTCCTGCTCGGCGCGGTCATCGCGGCCTTCTTCGCCAATGACGGCGCGGCGCTGCTCCTCACCCCGATCGTTCTCGCGATCCTGCTGCGACTGGACTTTCGACCCGAGGCGGCGCTCGCCTTCATCGTGGCGACGGGGTTCGTGGCGGACACGACCAGCCTGCCGCTGATTATCTCCAATCTCGTGAACATCGTCTCGGCAAACTATTTCGACATCAGCTTCAACCGCTACGCGGCGGTGATGGTGCCGGTGGACCTCGTCGCCCTGGGCGCGACACTCGCAGTCCTCTGGACCTATTACGGCCGATCGGTCCCCGCATCCTACCCGGCGGAGGAACTGGAGGAGCCGCGTTCGGCAATTCGTGATCCGCTGGTCTTCAGGGCGGCATTTCCGCTGCTGGGGGTGCTTCTCGTCGCCTATTTCGCCACCGGCCCCTTCGACGTGCCGATCGCCTTCGTCACCGGCGCGGCGGCGTCCCTGCTCCTGGCCATCGCCGGCCGCTGGATCGGCAGGGGCGAGGCCGTGGTTCCGATCGGCCGGGTCCTCCGCAACGCGCCCTGGCAGATCGTCCTGTTCTCGGTCGGCATGTATCTCGTGGTCTACGGCCTCGGCAATGCGGGCCTGACCGAGCTGGCAGCCGATGTCCTCGTCTGGCTGAGCCGGCAGGGGATCGTCATCGCCACCGTGGGAACCGGCTTCGCCGCCGCGATCCTGGCCTCGATCATGAACAATATGCCGGCGACGCTGGTGGGCGCCCTGGCGATCGACCAGGCGAACGTTTCGCCGCTGACGCAGGAGCTGATGGTCTATGCCAACGTCATCGGCAACGATCTAGGGCCGAAATTCACCCCGATCGGCAGCCTCGCCACGCTGCTCTGGCTGCATGTCCTGGCTGCCAAGGGACATCGCATCACCTGGGGCCAGTACATGAAGGTCGGACTGGTGATCACGCCGCCGGTCCTGCTGGCGACGCTGCTTGCGCTGGTCGTCTGGCTGCCGCTTCTCGGCAGCAGCCAGACGGGATCAGACAGCGGGCCAGAGGTGGTGGAAGACGCCCTCCTTATCGAGCCGGCGGAAAGTGTGCGCCCCGAACAGGTCGCGCTGGGCCTGGGTCAGATTGGTCGTGCCGCGTGCGCGGCGATAGTCGTCGAAATAGGCCAGCGCCGCCGACAGGGCAGGCACCGGGATGCCGGCGAGCGCCGCCTTGGCGACGACGCGGCGCAGCGCCGCCTCACCCGCCGCGACGCGGGTGACGAAGTCCGGCACCTGCAGCAGATTGACCACGATCCCGGCGTCATAAGTCTTGGCGATATCGTCGAGAAAGCGCGAGCGGATGATGCAGCCGGCGCGCCAGATCCGGGCGATCTCGCCGAGCGGCAGGCTCCAGCCGTATTCCTCGGACGCCGCCGCCATTGTCGCATAGCCCTGGGCGTAGGCGATGATCTTGGCCGTCTCCAGCGCCTGTTCGAGTTCGGCGATGTGCTCGGCCTCACCGCCGAATTTGACCTCGTCAGTCTCGACATCCCGATAGAGCGCGGAGGCCGTTTCGCGTTCGCTGCGCCGGGACGACACACCGCGAGCTGAAACCGCCGCCTCGATCGTCGTTGCGCCGACGCCGAGCTTCTGCGCCTCGATCACCGCCCAGCGGCCGGTACCCTTCTGGCCAGCCTCGTCGACGATCACATCGACCATCGGCTGGTTGGTTTCCGGGTCGCTCTCGGCGAGCGTCACAGCTGTGATCTCGATGAGGTAAGAGGCAAGGCCGCGCGTGTTCCAGTCGGCGAAGATCGTCGCCATCTCAGCCGGCTTCAGACCGATGCCGTCACGCGTGATGCCGTAGATTTCAGCGATCATCTGCATGTCGGCATATTCGATGCCGTTGTGGATGGTCTTGACGAAGTGCCCGGCGCCGTCGGGCCCGAGCCAGGCGACGCAGGGTTCGCCCTCGTATTTTGCCGCGATCTTCTGAAGAATCGGCTCGAGCAGTGGATAGGTCTTTCTTGCGCCGCCGACCATGATCGACGGGCCGTGTCGCGCGCCGAGTTCGCCGCCGGAGACGCCCATGCCGACGAAATGCAGGCCGGTTTCCTCCACGGCGGCCGAGCGGCGGATCGTGTCGTTGAAATCGGCATTGCCGGCGTCGATCATCACGTCGCCGGGCGACAGCAGCGGCGCGATCCGCGCCATCTCCGCGTCGACGGGTTTGCCGGCGGTCACCATGAACAGCACCAGTCGCGGGCTCTTCAGGGCGGCGACGAAGTCTTCCAGCGTTTCCGTCGGCAGGATGTTCTCGCCGAGATCGGGATCGTCGTCGCGAAGCGCGAAGGCTTTCGCCGTGGTCCGGTTGTGGACCGCGACCGTAAAACCCTTTTCGGCGATGTTGAGGGCGAGATTGGCGCCCATCGTTCCGAGCCCTAGAACGCCGATATCGGCCTGGCCGTCGTTCATGCAATCATCCTCCCTTGCATCCGCCCCGGCCTTCGTTCGCTGGCTTGCGGCCGTCAACTCTTCAATCGGTAACCGGTACGAAAGATCCAGCCGATGACCGCCAGGCTAACAACGAGAAACGCCAGTGTCATGGTCAGGCTGACGCCGATCGAGACGTCCGACGTGCCGTAGAATGCCCAGCGAAAGCCGCTGATCAGATAGACGACGGGATTGACGAGGCTGACGTCCTGCCAGAACTCCGGCAGCATCTTGATCGAATAGAAACTGCCGCCGAGAAAGGCGAGCGGCGTCACGATCAACAGCGGCACGATCTGCAACTTCTCGAAACCGTCCGCCCAGATACCGATGATGAAGCCGAACAGCGAGAAGGTGATCGCCGTCAGAACCAGAAAGACGATCATCCAGACCGGGTGCTCGATCCTGAGATCGACGAACAGCGCGGCCGTCGCCAGGATGATCAACCCGAGAATCACCGATTTCGTCGCCGCGGCGCCGACATAGCCGAGCACGATCTCGAAGGCGGAAATCGGCGCCGACAGGATCTCGTAGATCGTGCCGACGAATTTCGGGAAGTAGATGCCGAAGGCCGCGTTGGTCAGGCTCTGGGTCAACAGCGACAGCATGATCAGGCCGGGCACGATGAAGGCGCCGTAGGAGATGCCATCGATCTCGGTGATACGCGAGCCAATCGCCGCGCCGAACACGACGAAATAGAGCGAGGTCGAAATCACCGGCGAGATCACGCTCTGCATGACGGTGCGCCAGGTGCGGGCCATCTCGAACACGTAGATCGCGCGCACGGCCTGAAAATTCATGCCCGCTCCTTCACCAGATTCACGAAAATCTCCTCCAGCGTCGACTGCTTGGTCGACAGATCCCGGAACCGTAGGCCCGCGTCGGACAGCTTGGCCATCAACGTCGCGATCCCGGTCCGCTCGGCGTGGGTGTCGTAGGTGTAGGTGAGGCTTTCGCCGTCGGGCGCCAGGCTGAGATTATAGCCAGCCAGCGTCTCCGGCAGGCGCTCCAGCGGCTCCTGCAATTGCAGCGTCAGCTCCTTGTGGCCGAGCTTGCGCATCAGTTCGGCTTTTCCCTCGACGAGGATCAGCTCACCCTTGGAGATGACGCCGACGCGGTCGGCCATCTCCTCGGCTTCCTCGATGTAGTGGGTGGTCAGGATGATAGTGACGCCCGAATCGCGCAAGCGGCGGACGACGTTCCACATGTCGCGCCGCAGCGACACGTCGACGCCGGCGGTCGGCTCGTCGAGGAACAGCAGCTCCGGCTCGTGCGATAGCGCCTTGGCGATCAGAAGGCGTCGCTTCATGCCGCCCGACAGCGTCATGACCTTGGCGTCCTTCTTGTCCCACAGGGACAGATCGCGCAGCACCGACTCGATATGCGCCGGATCGCGCCGTTTGCCGAATAGGCCACGTGAAAAGGACACCGTGTCCCAGACCGTCTCGAAGGCGTCGGTAGTGAGTTCCTGCGGCACCAGGCCGATCATCGACCGCGCGGCGCGATAATCCTTGCCGATGTCGTGACCGGCGACGCTGATGGCGCCTTCGGACAGGTTGGTGATGCCGCAGATGATCGATATGAGGGTGGTCTTGCCGGCCCCGTTCGGGCCGAGTAGCGCAAAGATTTCGCCCTTGTCGATCGCCAGATCGATGTTCTTCAGCGCCTGGAATCCGCCCTCAAAGGTCTTCGAGACGTTCCGGACAGACAGGATCGGGGACATGGAAGGCCTTGGGGAACCGGGGCTGGCAGGGCACCTGCGCCGCAAGACGCGGCACCGACGGGCTCGACATCATGTGTCGAGATAGCCCTTTCGTCGAACTTGGCCAGAGGCATCTGGCCTCACTTATACCCACCTGCGGTGATAGGGACCTATTCGATGGGTTCCTATCACCGCAGGTGGGTATTAGGCTGATCGACGCTGCATAGGCAGAATTCGGCCAGTCGTTCCGGCCGCGCCCAAGATAGGGATATGGCTTTAGAATCCGTAGCCGCGCGGCTGGAAACGACCCTGGTCGACTTCGCGCATGCGGCGCTCCAGATCGGCCATCGATATGGACTGGTCGAGATAGGCGCGAACGCGCTCCTGCTCGGGATTGCGGCGGAATGCGCTGCGGATCTTGTCGGTGATGTTCATGGCATTCTCCTTTCCTGTTCAAGATGATCATTCTTGTGCAATGCAGCAATGGGCTGCCGTGCAACGCTGCCATGCTCTGCGGGCAGAGCGACGGTAAGGATCCGTTAAGGATCAATGCATCGGCCGCAGCGGATGCCTTCGGGCGCTCAGCCAGTCTTCGCAGGCCACAGCCAGACTGCGACCGCCGCCAATCCGGCAAGCCACAGCGCGACGACAACCGCTGCCGCGGCGCGGCTGACAGGGCGCCCCGCACGCGCCTCGGCCGCGATCCTGAACCCGGCCATCAGCGCTGGTGGCACCAGCCGAATGGTCAGAAAAATGCCGAGCGGCACGATCAGGAGATCGTCGAGATAGCCCAGCACCGGAATGAAATCGGGAAGGAGGTCGATCGGAGACAGGGCATAAGCGGCAACCGAGGCGGCCAGCAGTTTCGCCAGCAGCGGCGTCCTACGATCGCGCGCGGCGATCCACAGCGCAACGACGTCACGCTTCAGGTCGCGCGCCCAAGCCTTCACGCCGGACCAGAGGGGTTTGCTCATGTTCCGCCCCGCAAGAATACTATCAGGAGAGGGACGACCCGCCCGCGCCGCCTTTGTTTCACGTGAATCGTTGCCGCGTCCGCCGCGCTTTATGCGATCGCGGCCTCAGCCTAATCCGCCATAATCTCGACGATCTCGGCATCGCTGGCGCCCGCCTTGACGACGTCGCCGAGCTCTTTTCCCATCAGGCTCTTGGCCAGCGGCGATATATAGGAGAGGAGGCCCTCGGCCGGGTCAGCCTCGTCGATTCCGACGATCTGGAACAGCTGCCTGCGACCATCGTCCCTCTCGATCGCCACGCGGCTTCCGAAGTGAACCGTCGCCACCGAGGCTGGCGGAACGACGACCTCGGCCGTCGCGTGGCGTGCCTGCCAGTAGCGAAGATCGCGGTTGATCGTGGCCATGGCGAGCTTGTCGCCGGCCGCGCGCGCCTCGTCCAATTGCTTTTCCAGCGCCGCGATCTCAGTGTCGATCAGTTTTAGGCCGCGCGTAGTGACCAGGTTCGGGTCCGAGCCCAGTTCACGGTCCGGCAGGACCTCGACCTGATCCTCATTGGGTTCCTTGACGAAGGCGACACTCATCGATCCATATCCTCGCGTTTCCAGAGATATGTAGGACTTATCGCGTGTTTTCCCACCATGACGGACTTGGCGGACAGTCCGACGCCACCCATGGTCGAGCGTCCGGCCCGCGACGACTCAGATATCCAGATTGGCGACCTGCAGGGCGTGTTCCTGGATGAATTCGCGGCGCGGCTCGACCTCGTCGCCCATCAGCCGCGAGAACAGCTGGTCGGCGTCGGTCGCGTCGGGAATCTTGACGACCACCAGGGTCCGCGCCTCGGGGTCCAGCGTCGTCTCCCACAGCTGATCGGGGTTCATCTCGCCGAGCCCCTTGTAACGCTGTAGCGCCAATCCCTTGCGGCCGACATCGAAGACGGCGGTGAGCAATTCCATCGGCCCGGACAGCTCGCGCTCGGTGTCGCGGCGGCGCAGCACCGGCAGGCCTTCGTAGGTATCCGCCAGATGCGAGGCGAGGCGATTGAGCTGCAAGGCGTCACCGGAATGGATCAGCGCCGCGTCGAGCGTCTGCACTTCGGAGACGCCGCGGACCGTGCGCAGGAAACGGTAGCCGCCATCCACTGACTCGCCGGTCCAGCCGCGCTCGGTTTCCTCGGCGACAAGATCCAGCCGCTCGGAAATCCGCTGCGCCATGGCGGGCCCACGCGCGGCATCGTCCGCGACCTCCGGCGTGAGGCCACCGCAGATCGCCGCCTGCTCGACGGCGCTGCGATGATAGCGCGAATGCAGCCCGCTCAGCACCTGGCGCACCTGCAAGGCATCGTCGACGACGCCGCGCAGATCCCGGCCGGTCCGCACCTCGCCCGACGCAAGCGTCAGGCCGGCATCGTCGAGGCCACCCTCGATCAGGTAATTCTCGAGCGCCTTCTCGTCCTTCAGATACTGGCTCTGCTTGCCGCGCGTGACCTTATAGAGCGGCGGCTGGGCAATGTAGATATGGCCGCGCTCGATCAGTTCGGGCATCTGCCGGAAGAAGAAGGTCAGAAGCAGGGTACGGATATGGGCGCCGTCGACGTCGGCGTCGGTCATGATGATGATCTTGTGGTAGCGCAGCTTGTCGGCGTTGAACTCGTCCTTGCCGATCGACGTACCCAGCGCGGTGATCAGCGTGCCGATCTGGTCGGAGCCGAGCATCCGATCGAAGCGTGCCCGCTCGACATTGAGGATCTTGCCGCGCAGCGGCAGGATCGCCTGGTTCTTGCGCGACCGTGCGCCCTTGGCCGAGCCGCCGGCCGAATCACCCTCGACGATGAAGATTTCCGACTTGGCCGGATCGCGCTCCTGGCAGTCGGCGAGCTTGCCGGGCAGCGAGGTAATGTCCAATGCGCCCTTGCGCCGGGTCAGATCGCGCGCCTTGCGGGCCGCCTCGCGGGCGGTCGCCGCCTCGACGACCTTGCCGATGACGATCCGGGCTTCCTGCGGGTGCTCCTCGAACCAGGTCGACAGGGTCTCGTTGACGAGGCTCTCGACCACCGGACGCACCTCGGAGGAAACCAGCTTGTCCTTGGTCTGGGAGGAGAATTTAGGGTCCGGCACCTTCACCGATAGGACGCAGGTCAGGCCCTCGCGGCAATCATCGCCGGTCAAGGACACCTTTTCCTTCTTCAGGATGCCGGAGCTTTCGGCATAACCGTTCACCTGGCGTGTCAGCGCGCCGCGCAGGCCCGCCATATGGGTGCCGCCGTCGCGCTGCGGAATGTTGTTGGTGAAGCAGAGCACCGTCTCGTTGTAGGAATCGTTCCACCACAGCGCCGCCTCGACGGTGATCCCGTCCTTCTCGCCGATCAGGACGATCGGCTCGGGGATCAGCGGCTTGCGCGCCCGGTCGAGATAACGGGTGAAGGCCTCCAGTCCGCCCTCGTAGAAAAGCTCAGTGCGCTTTTCGTCGGCGTGCCGCTTGTCGGACAACAGAATACGCACGCCGGAATTGAGGAAGGCGAGTTCGCGCAGGCGATGTTCGAGCGTTGCATAGTCGAACGTCGTCACCCCCCGGAAGGTGTCGGTGGACGGCAGGAAGGTGATCGCCGTGCCGGTTTCGTCGCCGGCATCGCCCGTCACTTCCAGCGAGCCGTCGGGCACGCCGTGGGTGAAGGACATCTGATGCACCTTGCCCTTGCGCTTGATCGACATCGACAGCTTGGCCGACAGGGCGTTGACCACCGAGACGCCGACGCCGTGCAGGCCGCCGGACACCTTGTAGGAATTCTGATCGAATTTTCCGCCGGCATGCAGCTGGGTCATGATGACCTCGGCCGCCGAGACGCCCTCGCCGGTATGGATATCGGTGGGAATGCCGCGGCCGTTGTCGGTCACCGTGCAGGAATCATCGGGGTTGAGCGTCACGGTCACGCGCGTCGCGTGGCCGGCCAGCGCCTCGTCGATGGCGTTGTCGACGACCTCGTAGACCATGTGATGCAGGCCCGAGCCGTCGTCGGTGTCGCCGATATACATGCCCGGGCGTTTGCGAACCGCGTCCAGGCCCTTCAGGACCTTGATCGAATCGGCGCCGTATTCAGCCTCCGGGACGGGGTTCGTTTCGTTCGTTGCGGACATGCTGTTCCTTGGGTTCGGGCGGGGCGGAGGGCCGCGACGAATCGCCGTTCGCTCCCGACCTATATAAAGTGTCGGCTGTCGCGATCCAAGCCGGCCGGGAAAGCCCTGTGGGCCACGCTACGCTCGACGTCGATCATCCGCCAACCCATATCCCGTACGACACCATAAAGGACCGCCGGCTTCATGGATACGCAAATGGATAGGCCCGTCCGACCGTTTCGCCCGCCGGCGCCGATTCCGCACGCCGAACCCCTCGGTTTCGCGAGCTTCCTGAAGACGGCGTCCCGCAATCCGATCGAGATCTGGGGAACGCGCGCTTTCAAGGAGCCCTACATCCGCGGCACCTGGCTGGGCGTGCCCAACATCGTCGTCAACGATCCGAAGGGCGTGCGCCACTGCCTAGTCGAGAACGCCGCCAATTACGTCATGCAGCCACTGCGCCAGCGCATCCTGCGCCCGCTGCTGCGCGACGGGTTGCTGACTGCGGAGGGCGCGCTGTGGCGGCGCACCCGCAAGGCCATCGCGCCGGTGTTCACGCCAAGGAACATCGCCGGCTTCACCGAGACGATGCAGGCGCGCTCAGAGGTCTTCGCCGAGCGGCTGGCCGGCCGGGTGGGCGAGACGGTCGACGGCAGCCACGAGATGACGCTGCTCACCTTCGATATCCTGCAGGCGACCCTCTTTACCGACGATATCGCCGGCGACGGCGAGACCTTCGCCACATCAACCCAGGCGTTTCTCGGCTCGATGGGCCGGGTCGACCCGCTCGACCTGCTGGGCGCGCCCGCCTTTCTGCCGCGCTTGCGCCGCCTCAGGGGTCGGCGGTCGATGACGTATTTCCGAAGCTTGATCGCGGCGACGATCGAAGGCCGCCGCGCCCAGATCAAGCGTGATCCGGCCGGCGCACCGAACGACCTTCTGTCGCTTCTGATCAAGGCCGACGGCCTGTCGGCGGACGAGATCGAGGACAATATCATCACCTTCATCGGCGCCGGCCACGAAACGACGGCGCGCTCGCTCACCTGGACGCTGTACCTGCTCAGCCAGGCGCCAGCCGAGCGGGCGGCGGTCGAAGCCGAGTTGGACAGCGTGCTGCCGACGCTGTCGCATCCGAGCGAATGGGTCGACCGCCTGGTCCACACACGGGCCGTGTTCGAGGAGGCGCTGCGGCTTTACCCGCCGGCCCCCTCGTTGAACCGGACCGCGCTGGCGCCGGACCGCGTCGGCGACGTCGAGATCCCGGCCGGGGCAACGGTTCTCGTCATGCCGTGGCTGATCCACCGCCACGAAATGCTCTGGGACCGGCCCGACCATTTCATTCCGAGTCGCTTTCTGCCCGGCAACCGCGAGACGATCGACCGCTATCAATACTTGCCCTTCGGCGTCGGACCGCGTGTTTGCATCGGGGCGAGCTTCGCGCTGCAGGAAGGCGTCATCGCGCTCGCCGCTCTGCTCAAACATCTGCGGTTCGACTACGCTGGAAGCGGCCCGCCGGAGGTGGTTCAGCGAATTACGGTGCAGCCGCTCGGCGGCCTGCCGCTGCGCGTCGCCAAGCGATAGCAAGGAGGCCGGACCCGCCGGTTCGCCACCTTCGATCCGTCTGCCACGGCCGCATTCGAACGGTGGCTCTTGCACTTGGACGCGTCAGAGGTCATAATCCTACTTCGGGTATTTGCAGACCCGGAGTCTGGCTGACGTTCCGCCACCGAAAAATCGGCGGTTTGCCTGGTTTTGCTGTGCAATGACCGGAGCGATGAGAACCAAACCTTTCGCCGAAACCGTGTGAAATTCCGAATCTCCGGCCGCAGCGTGTTGCTGTGTCCATACAACCATAGAAGTCTATCGCGTCGCGCGAAACTTCCAGCAGAGCCCAGACAGGGCAGCGACGAAAGGTTTATCCATGAGCCAGACCGGCACCGTCAAGTTCTTCAACGAAGCCAAGGGTTTCGGATTCGTTACGCCGGACGGCGGCGCGAAGGACGTTTTTCTTCACGTCTCCGCGCTTGAGCGCGCAGGCATCTCCTCGCTCAACGAGGGCGACAAGATCAGCTTCGACACCGAGCCCGACACCCGCGGCAAGGGTCCGAAGGCGATCAACGTCCAGCGCGCCTAACACGTTAAGGTACGACCGGCGGGGTCCGCTCCGCCGGTCGTACCGACCGAAACTTTATTTCGGGTCGCTCCGCGTCTCGGTGCCAAGTGATCGAAAGTCGAGATGATGGAGAATTCCCGAAAGGCGCGCGAGCGCGCCGAAGCAGCGCTTTCGGGTCCGCCGGAACGACCGGCCAAGGGTTCCGCGGTCGGCATCATCGCCGCAGAATCGCTGGCGACCCAGGAAAAGACGGCGCGGCTCAAGAAGCTCCGTATGGAGCGGGATGCCGCCGAGGCACCGAAGGCCGTCAAGGCGAAGACTACTAAGGCAAAGGCGAAGACGACTGCGTCGAAGCCACGCGCAAAGAAATCCGCCGGCTGACTGATCGTCGCCGGCCATGTGGCGGTCCCGCCCTCTCCCATTGCGAGGAGAAGCGGCGCGAGGCCCTTAATAACCGATCAGTGAGGAGTCGTTTTGAAAGTCGACGTCAGAGACAACAATGTCGATCAGGCCCTTCGGGCTCTGAAGAAGAAATTGCAGCGCGAAGGCGTCTTCCGTGAAATGAAGGCGCGCCGCGCCTATGAGAAGCCGTCCGAGCGACGCGCTCGTCAAAAGCAGGAGGCTATTCGCCGCTCCCGCAAGCTTGCTCGCAAGCAGGCGCAGCGCGAAGGTCTCGTTCCCGGTCCGAAGCGCAAGCCGCCCCGCGCCGGCGCAGCGCGTCCGGGTGCCGCAGGGTCCGGCGGCGCGAGCACGGGCTATTCCGGTGGCGACGCCCCACGGCCATACAACACGGCCGGCTGACCAGTCTCTTTTTTGGTTTGTCTATTCGATTGCCCGGTGGCCGCAAGGCTGACCGGGCAATCGCGTTTTTACGGTTGCATCGACGCCGTGGTCCGGCCACGCGTCACTGCCTACTCCTCGTCACCCAGCCCTTCGAACAGCGCCGTCGACAGGTACCGCTCGGCGAAGGACGGGATGATCACGACGATGTTCTTGCCCGCCATCTCGTCGCGTCGACCGACGCGGATCGCGGCCGCGAGCGCCGCGCCGGATGAAATTCCCACCGGAACGCCTTCCAGCCGCGCGACCAGACGCGCCAGCTCGAAGGATTCCTCGTTCGAGACCTGGACGACCTCGTCGTAGACCTCGCGATCGAGGATTGCCGGGGCGAAACCGGCGCCGATCCCCTGGATCTTGTGCGGCCCGGGAGCCCCGCCCGACAAAATCGGCGATGCCTCGGGCTCGACGGCGATGACCTTGAGGCCCGACTTCTTCTGCTTCAGCGCCTGGCCGGCGCCGGTAATGGTGCCGCCGGTGCCGATGCCGGCCACCAGCACGTCGACCTCGCCCTTGGTATCGTTCCAGATTTCCTCGGCGGTGGTGACGCGGTGTATTTCCGGGTTGGCCGGGTTCTCGAATTGCTGGGGCATCACAGCGTCCGGGATCTCGGCGACGAGTTCCTCGGCCTTGGCGATCGCGCCCTTCATCCCCTTGGCGCCCTCGGTCAGCACCAGGTCCGCGCCAAGCAGCCGCAACATCTTGCGCCGTTCGACCGACATCGTCTCGGGCATGGTCAAGATCAACCGATAGCCCTTGGCGGCCGCCGCGAAGGCGAGCGCGATACCGGTGTTACCCGAAGTGGGCTCGACCAATGTCGTCTTGCCCGGCGTGATCCGGCCGTCGGCTTCGAGTTTCTGGATCATCGCGACGCCGATACGGTCCTTGACGCTGGCGATCGGATTGAAGAATTCGAGCTTGGCGAGAAGATGCGCCTTGACGCCCTTTTCCTTCGCCAGCTTGTCCAGGCGGACGATCGGCGTATCGCCGATGGTGTCGACGATGGAATCGTAGATACGCCCCCGCCCCCGCGTCCACGCCCTGCTGTCGTTTGCGGCTTTGTCCATGGCTTGGTTCTCCCTATCGCGTCGTGGCTCAGTCGCAGCCGGCCGCTCCATCAGCTGTAAAGCTTATGGCGAAAAACCACCGGATGTGAGGCCGTGTCATCCAAACCGCGGCCGTCCGATAAAAAAGCATACCCCAAGTGCGCCAAAGCGCCATCGAACCGATGGCACAATACGAGCGAAGCATCGAATTGTCCGGATCCCGCCAACGCGATCTTATGACAATTGCGGGAGAACGGAGGCTCGGTGCAGGTAAATCCGCCGGCCGAGAAACCAGCGAGATCACCGTTGCGCCCTGCCTTTGCCCATATCCGAACTATCTGCGGCGAATTTCTCGTGCTGGTCGCTGCGATGACGCTGATGTCGGGGACGGCGGGGTTCTATCTATTCCGCGGGTTCGGACAACCGGTCATGATGACGGCGGCGCTTTTCGCGTTCGCCGTGCCGCTGGTGACCGCCCTTCCCTATGTCGTTTATCTGGCTGTCCGGTTGAACAGCCTGATGTCGGACAATGCCGGCCTCCAACGCGCCGCCACGACCGACCGGCTGACGGGACTTCTCAACCGGGCCGGCTTCGAGGGCGAGATCCGACGCCACATCGCGACACTTGACAGAAAGCAGCAGGGCGGCCTGATGCTGCTCGTCGTGGACGCCGACAATTTCAAGCAGATCAACGACCGGCTGGGGCATCCAACCGGCGATCAGGCCTTGAAGGCGATCGCGACCGAGCTGCGTCATTCGATCCGCGTCGGCGACGCCTTGGGCCGGATCGGCGGCGAGGAATTCGCCATCTCGCTGCCCTGCGCCAATATCGGACAAGGCCGGACGGTGGCCGAGCGCCTGCGGCTGGCCATCAACGCGATCAGCGTCGGTGAAGGTGACGACACCATCCGGCTCTCGGTTAGCGTCGGCGGCGCGTTTTCCGCGGCGCCGCAATCCTTCGATGTCATCTATGCAGCCGCGGACAGCAATCTCTACCAGGCCAAGCAGGCTGGCCGGAACCGCAGCACCATCTCGGCGATGGGGAACGCGCATGGCTATCTTCGCGACGCGGGAAAATCGGTCCCCGCCACCCCCTGACAGCCCCGGCCGGTCACCCGGTTCCCGTCGAACCGAAACCACCGTCACCCCGCTCGCTAACCGCAAGACTTTGTCGCTCACCGAACTCTGCCTGGACGACCGGCGCGACGACCATCTGCGCGATCCTGTCGCCGCGCGCGACGGTGAATGCCTCCTCGCCCAGATTGACGAGGATGATCTTCACCTCGCCGCGATAGTCGCTGTCGATGGTGCCGGGCGTATTGAGGACCGTGACGCCGTGCTTGGCGGCCAAGCCGGAGCGCGGCCGCACCTGAACCTCGTAGCCCGCCGGAATCTCGAAGCTCAGGCCGGTCGGCACCAGCGCCCGCGCGCCGGGAGCCAGGGTCAGCGGTTCCTCCAAGGCAGCGCGAATGTCCGCCCCGGCCGCGCCATTTGTCGCGTAGGCGGGAAGCGGCAGATCCGCGCCATGGGGCAGACGGCACATGCCGATCGTTGGCGCGCTCAAGGACGGTCACCCTCTGTCAGGCGGGCGGCGATCCATGCCGCAAGGCGCCGCGCGACTTCTGTCTTGTCGAGCTTGGGCCAGTCCTCGACGCCGTCCCGCGTGACGATATGCACGGTGTTTGCCATGCCCCCCATGACGCCGGTCGCGGCCGACACGTCATTGGCGACGATCGCGTCGGCGCCCTTTCTGTCCAGCTTTGCACGTGCATTCGCCAGGAGATCGTCGGTCTCGGCCGCGAAGCCGACAACGAGGCGCGGCCGCAATTGCGAGTGGCCGATGGTCGCCAGGATGTCCGGATTCTCCGTCAAGGCGAGCGCCGGCGGGCCGCCGTCGCCCTTCTTGATCTTGGCCTCACCCTCCGCGACCGTCCGCCAGTCGGCGACGGCGGCAACGAACACCGCGGCGTCTGCCGGAAGCGCCGCCTCGACGGCTTGCAGCATCTCGCGCGCGGTCTCGACACGGCGCATGGCGACACCGGGCGGATCTGCGATGGCGACGGGGCCGCTGACCAGCGTCACCTCGGCCCCCAATCCGGTAAGCGCTGCGGCGATGGCGTGTCCCTGCCGCCCGGACGAGCGGTTGGCGAGGTAGCGGACCGGGTCGATCGGCTCGTGGGTCGGGCCTGACGTGACCACGATGCGGCGACCCGCGAGCGGCTTGGCCCCACCGTCCAGCACAGCCTCCAGCGCCGCCGCGATCTCCATCGGCTCGGCCATGCGGCCAATTCCGGCCTCGCCCGCCTCGGCCATCTCGCCGGCATTCGGCCCGACGAAGCGGACGCCATCGGCGGCCAGCACCTGATGATTGCGGCGCGTCGCCGGATGCGCCCACATCGCCGGGTTCATCGCCGGCGCCATCAGGATCGGCGCCTTCGCCGCGAGCAGCACGGCGGTGGCGAGATCGTCGGCCAGGCCATTGGCGCAGCGCGCCATCAAATTGGCCGTCGCCGGCGCAACGAGAATCGCATCGGCCTCGCGGGCCAGACGGATATGGCCGACATCGTGCTCGTCCTCGCGGTCGAACATATCGTCGAACACCTTGGAGGCCGACAGCGCGCCGACCGCGAGCGGCGTCACGAACTCCTTGGCCGCCGCCGTCATCACCGGCGTCACGCGCGCGCCGCGCTCGCGCAGGCGGCGGATGAGGTCCAGCGTCTTGTAGGCCGCGATGCCGCCGCCGATAATCAGAAGGACGCGCTTTCCGTCGAGCCCGCTCATGCCACCAGCGCCGGTTCGATGTCGGTGTGGAAGAAATCGTCGCCCTTGAACAGCAGCGGCGCGTCGAGCGACCGGGCCAGCGCATAGGAGAAGCAATCGCCGAAATTCAGCCGCGCCGGGCTGCCCGACCCGCGGCCGAAGCGGCGATAGGCCTCGATGGCAAGATCGGCCTGGCGGACGTCGAATGGATGTGTTCGCAACGCCATATCCTCCATCATCTCATGCAGCCGCCGCACACCTTGCGATCCATGCTGGCTGCGGATCACGATCGCTGTCTCGACGAACGTCGCTGCGGAAATCGAAACGTCGTCATCGTTCACGATCAGGCGTGTGATCCGCTCGGCCTCCGGTTCGGCATTTGTGACCGCCACGATCGCCGAACTATCCACGACGATCACTCGACGAAATCCCAAAGTTCGTCGGTGAACGTCTTCTGGTCGAAAGGCCGATCGGGCTTGCGTCCCAGCGACAGGATGCGCCGGACACGCGCCTCCCGCGCCTCCACGCTTTCCCCCTGGCCGGCAGGCCGCCCGTCGACCGAGGCGCCGAGAATCGTGCGCGCCTCTTCCTCCATGGACCGGCCGTGTTCGGCCGCGCGCATGCGCAGCTTCCGTTTCACGTCCGCATCGAGATTGCGAATCGTCAGGCTGGCCATCCTCGCCTCTCGTCTAGCTCTTACCAGCCAATCTAAGTTCCGGATGATTGCAATGCAATCAAAGGGGTAAGCCGGATCATCGGCATCCCGGTTGCGCTCAAAATATCATCGAGATCGCAATCGACAGCAGCGACACGGCGATCACCCATTGGGCGACACGACCACTGATGATGCTGGTTCGCTTCTCCGTGGCGAGGTCCGTGAGCGTATCGTCGTTCAGCCGGATACCGTTTTCGATCAGATCCGGCATCTGCTTGGCGAGGATTTCCAGCCCGACCGCGAGATCGGGCGCGCGGTGCAGCAGCCGCAGCATCGCATCGACACCTGCGCGGGCTTCCCGCAGCTTGGCCGCCGGCCCGAGCTCTTCGAGGATGTAGTCAGACACCACCGGCTCGGCGGCAACCCACATGTTGAACTTCGGGTCGAAGGTGCGTGCGACGCCTTCCACGACGACCATGGTCTTCTGCAACAAGACGAGTTCGGGCCGGGTCTTCATGTCGAACAGCTCGGTGACCTCGAACAAGAGCGCCAAGAGGTGGCCCATCGAAATCGTCTCGGCGGGCTGGCCATAGATCGGCTCGCCGATCGCGCGAAGCGCCTGGGCGAAGCTGGCGACGTTCTGGCTGCGCGGCACGTACCCGGCCTCGAAATGCAGCTCAGCCACGCGCAGATAGTCGCGGCGAATGAAGCCGTAGAGGATCTCGGCGAGGAAGCGCTTGGATTCCGCGCTGAGCCGGCCGACGATGCCCAGATCGACCGCGATCACCGTGCCGTCCGGGCCGACGAACAGATTGCCCTGATGCATGTCGGCATGAAAGAAGCCGTCGCGCATGGCGTGGCGCAGGAACGATTGCACCACGGTCACGCCGATCTGCTTCAGATCATGCCCGGCCATCGCGATCGCGGCGACATCGCTCATCTTGATGCCGTCGATCCACTCCATGGTGAGGACGTCGCGGCCGGTGCGCTCCCAGTCGATCGTCGGCACCCGAAATCCGAAATCGTTCGCCGTGTTTTCGGCCATCTCGGACGCCGCGGCCGCCTCCAGCCGCAAATCCATCTCGATCCTTGTCGACTGGGCGAGCGTCTCCACCACCGCCACCGGACGCAGCCGGCGCGACGAGCGCACGTAGCGCTCCAAAAAGCGCGCGATGGAGGCGAAGGTCTCCAGTTCATGCAGAAAGCGGACGCGGACGCCGGGCCGGACCACCTTGACGGCGACGAAGCGCTCGCTGCCGTCGGCGTCGCGAATACGCGCCTTATAGACCTGGGCGATCGATGCCGCGCCAACGACCTCGCCGAGCTCCAGAAAGAGTTCGTCGACGCGCCGCCCGAGCGTCGTCTCGATCTCGATCACAGCCAGCGCCGTATCGAAAGGCGGGACCTTGTCCTGAAGGCTGCCGAGTTCGCTCGCCGCCGCCGCTCCCACAAGGTCCGGCCGGGTCGCCAGAAATTGGCCCAGCTTGACGTAGGACGGCCCCAGACGGTTCAACGCGCGCGACAGATTGTCGGAGCGTTCCCGATTTTCAGCCGAGCCCCGCTCGATCAATCGCGCGAAGCGGTGCAGCAGCGCCGGCCCGGGCGGCAGGCCCTCGGCGGGAAACGAGCCGATGACGCCCTCGCGGGCGAGAACAAAGACAGCGCGGACGAGGGCGATCGTGCCGGAAATGGGATTGGCCAAGAGTCTTTCCGCCCGATCGGTTCAGAGCTTCCAGCCGGAATGGATGGCGGCGATGCCTCCCGACAGGTTGCGATAGGCGACGCGCTCGAAGCCGGCGGCGCGAATGGCCGCAGCAAAATTCGCCTGGTTGGGAAAGCGCCGGATCGACTCGACCAGATACTCGTAGGATTCGCGATCGTTGGCGACGGCCTCGCCGATCCTCGGAATCGCCTTGAACGACCACGCTTCGTAGACCCGGTCGAGAACCGGCATGTCGACCTCGGAAAATTCCAGGCACAGGAACCGGCCGCCGGGCTTGAGCACCCGATACGCCTCGCTCAAGGCCTTGTCGATCCGCGGCACGTTACGAATGCCGAAGGCGATCGTGTAGGCATCGAAGCTCATATCGGGGAGCTTCAGTTCCTCGGCATTGCCTTCGACGAAAACCAGATTGCCGTCGAGCCGCCGCTTCGCTGCCCGTTCGGCACCGACGCCGAGCATCGAGGCGTTGATGTCGAGAACGGTGCCCTCGGCGCGCCGCCGCGATGCCTCGACAATGCGGAAGGCGACATCGCCGGTGCCGCCCGCCACGTCGACAAACCGCCAGCCGGCGCGATGCGGCGGCGCCAGCCAGGCGACCATGGCGCTCTTCCAGGCGCGATGGAGGCCGGCCGACATCAGGTCGTTCATCAGGTCGTAACGCTCGGCTACGCGGTGGAAGACATCGTTGACGCGCGCCTGCTTCTCCTCCCGGCCTGCCACTGTGGCATAGCCGTAGGAGGTCTCCATCGCTTCGGCTCCGGTGACACGGGTTCGCGACATGGGACGGCCCCTTACATTGCATCGCATCGACCGGATGCGGATATTGGAACGGCGAACCCGCGCCGGTCCTGCGAGAGACAGGGAGAGGCGAAGTTCGACAGGCGCTTCGATCGGAAGCGCTGCATCAATCAGGGACTTAATCGAAAATGCCGGAATTGCCAGAGGTGGAGACGGTGCGCCGCGGCCTTCTTCCCGTTGTCGAAGGCGCGCGAATCGAGCGGGTGGTGCTCGGGCGGCCCGACCTGCGCTTTCCGTTGCCGGCGCGATTCGCCGAGCGGCTGGGCGGCCGGCGGATCGAAAGTCTCGGACGACGGGCCAAATATCTCGTCGCCGACCTGGAGGGCGGGCTGGTGCTAGCCATGCATCTCGGCATGTCGGGCTCGTTCCGGATCGAAGTGCCGCAAGGCGACAGCGTTCCCGGCGCGTTCGCGCATCCGCGGTCCGACGTCCGACGCCACGATCATGTGCGCTTCGATATGATCACACGCAATCTCGCACCGGCCTCGATCATCTATAATGACCCGCGCCGCTTCGGCTACATGACGCTGATCGAGCGCGCCGAACTGGCGGAACACCCGCATTTTCGCGGCCTCGGCATCGAACCGACGGGCAACGGGCTGTCCGGACAGGCGCTCGCTCCGCTCTTTGCGGGCCGCAGCGCGCCGCTGAAGTCCGTGCTGCTCGACCAGCGGATCATCGCCGGCCTCGGCAACATCTATGTCTGCGAGGCGTTGTGGAGGAGCCGCCTGTCGCCGCGGCGGGCTGCCGGAACGCTGGTGAAAAAGGACGGCACCGCCAGCCAGCGGCTGGAAGCCCTCGCCCTCAATATCCGCGAAACGATCGCCGATGCCATCGCGGCGGGCGGTTCATCGCTGCGCGATTATCGCCAAGCGGACGGATCACTCGGCTATTTCCAGCATCGCTTCGCCGCCTACGACCGCGAAGGCGAGCCCTGCCGGAACGCGGCTTGCCGCGGGATCGTCAGCCGCATCGTCCAGTCGGGGCGCTCGACCTTTTTTTGCCCGGCCTGCCAACGCTGACGATGGCAAAACGCGGACGCAGCACGATGTTGCGGGCAGGTCGCGCGGCTCCAAGCCGGCTGCGCCTGGTTGCTGCCCAGTCCATCCGCCTTGCCGACGACCACATTCGCCGATCCGCCTTCGCGCCGGATATTGACGGCCCCCGACGCATCTGCCTATAAGGGCTCGACTTTCGGCGGCGCTTCATGGCGCGGCCCGTTTTTTCGTGCTGCCGCGTCGCTTGAAGGCGCAAGCCGCACTCCACCCGATCCGACCGACACGGTTACGATAGAGAGAGACGATCCATGGCCAATACCCCTTCGGCCAAGAAGGCCACGCGGAAGATCGCGCGGCGTACCGCCATCAACACCAACCGCCGCAGCCGCGTGCGCACCTTCCTGCGCAACGTCGAAGAGGCGATCACCGCCGGCGACAAGGACGCGGCTGTCTCGGCATTCCGGATTGCCGAACCGGAACTGATGAGTGCCGTGTCCCACGGTGTGTTTCACAAGAACACGGCGTCGCGGAAGGTCTCCCGCCTTGCCCATCGCGTGAAGACGATCGGCGCCGCCTGATCTGAACGGCGCGTCACACCCGAGTCGATGACCGGGTAACTGGATGATGACAAAGCCCTGGCTTCGGCCGGGGCTTTTTGATTCCAAGGCCGAGACTGGCCATCCGATGACAATACGAACGGCCTCAGCGCGGACCACCGCTCATACCAACCTGCGGTGATAGGGACCTGTTCGATGGAGCTGAACGGGCTTGTCCGGCCAGCCCACCGAAGGCCGGGCGCTCGCCGCGCCTGGCTTCGTCGCCAGGTGCGGGAAATGGCCGGTCGAATGGGTCCTATCACCGCAGGTTGGTATAAGGCCGACGGGGATCGACAGCGGGCACCCGCGCCGCGTCCCAGCTCGGCTCGCCACCCGCCCCTGGCCGTGGGCACCGCGACGATTCGACGGGCACAGCTCGCCCGTCGCCGTTGGCACATGTCCTGTTTTCGCGATTCGCAGCCGCATTCGCGGGCGTTTTGGTCGACTTATCACAGTGCTTTCGCCCCCGGCGGACACCGAACCACGCCATCCACAAGACGGGTCCAGAAAAGTGTATCGATTCCAGTCGCTTGCAGAAGGTCAGTGAACGCTTATGCATTGGCGGTCCGGGAGCTTTTTGAGTTCCCGGGAGTCAAGCAGGCCCGCCACAATTTTTTCATATTTATTCTTCCCCTCCGAGGCGTCGACGCCGGGATCGGGGAAAGCCCCGTGAGCAAAGTGTTTAGCGTGACATCGCCGCACGACCCGCATGGCGAGTCTGCAACAGGCGCCCTACTCGCATAACGATTCAGGCTGGACTCGGCTTGCTCACCGCCGCGCCGTTTCGTAGTTTCCCCCTCGAAGCAAGTGCGGGGAAAGACGAAATGCGGGGACAATCCAGGTTATCCAAAACTTCCTGGAATTTGTGGAAGGTTACGACCCTTAGGGTCGCTCCCGCATAAATTTAGTATCCGGTCTTTTCACGATTTATCCGAGTAAAAACGAGCGTTGGGCGAACCCTGGCGCAGCAAACTTCTGTGCCCATACGGGACAGAGGCAGGGGACCTTTTTGCATGTCTAAAGACTACAGAGGCGATGTTTCACCTGGGGAGTGCTGGTCAGCGCTCGCAGAGAAACCGGACGCCCTGCTCGTCGACGTCCGCAGCACTGCCGAGTGGGCCTATGTCGGATTGCCGATGCTCTCTTCGCTCGGCAAGACGCCGCTGCTCGTCGAGTGGCAGAGCTTCCCTTCGATGGCGGTGGATCCGGCCTTCGCGGAGAAGCTCGCCGATCAGGTCGAAAAGACGGGCGGAACTCCGACCTCGCCGATCTTCTTCCTCTGCCGGTCGGGCGTCCGCTCGATCGCCGGCGCGGTGGCGCTGACCGCCCATGGTTATGAGAATTGTTTCAACGTCCTCGGCGGCTTCGAAGGGCCGCCGGACGCGGAAGGACATCGCGGGCGGAAAACCGGTTGGAAAGCGGAGGGTTTGCCTTGGGCACAGAATTGAGTCTTCGCCGGCGCGTAACAGCTGTGAGTCCGAATGGGGACGGGACCCACGCGCTGCGCCAATCACCAACCAACAACAATGATTTCGGGGCAGGTATGGACGGCGGCGCGAGGGGCACGGCAGAAATTATGGAGCGGGTGAACGCCCGGCTAAAAGCGCAACTCGGACAGGACATCTTCGCCAGCTGGTTCCAGCGGATGAAACTCGATTCGTCCGGGAAGGGCGTCTGCCGGATTTCGGTGCCCACGGCGTTTCTGCGCAGCTGGATTCAGTCGCATTACCACGACCTGCTGACCGAGATCTTCAGCGCCGAAGTGCCGGGAACGCTGCGCGTCGACATCGCGATCCGCAGCGCCGTTCGCGGTGGCGGCGTCACGATTCGCCAGGCGCGCATCGCGGGCCAGAGCGAGCCGCAGGTGGCGCGGGTTGCGGAACCGGCGCGCAGGGCCGTCGCCGGCTCCCCGGCACCAGCAAAGGCGTTTCCTGGCGGCGACGCTCGAACCCCCGCTCTATCCCAGAGCGCCGAGTTCGGCTCGCCCCTCGACCCGCGCTACGTTTTCGACACCTTCGTGGAAGGCGCCTCCAACCGGGTCGCCCTCGCCGCCGCGCGAGCGATCGCGGAGAACGGGCCGCAGTCGGTCCGCTTCAACCCGCTGTTCATCCACGCTGCCGTCGGCCTCGGCAAGACCCACCTTCTCCAGGCGATCGCCAATGCGGCCTCGCGCCGTGAGGACCGGCCGCGCGTCGTCTATCTGACGGCGGAATATTTCATGTGGCGTTTCGCGACTGCGATCCGCGACAACCGCGCCCTCGATCTCAAGGAGACGCTGCGCGGCATCGACATATTGATCATCGACGACACCCAGTTCCTGCAAGGCAAATCGATCCAGCAAGAGTTCTGTCATCTTCTGAACGCGCTGGTCGATTCGGCGAAACAGGTGATCTGCGCCGCCGACCGCCCGGCGATGGAGCTGGAATCGCTCGACCCGCGCGTCCGCTCGCGGCTGTCGAACGGCGTCACGCTTCAGATCGCCGTGCCGGACTACGAAATGCGCCGCTCGATCATCGGGAGCCGGGCCGCGGCGATGCGAGCCGAGGATCCGAGTTTCGATATGCCCGAACGGGTGATCGACACGATCGCCGAGCGCGTCGCCGGCTCCGGTCGCGATCTCGAAGGGGCGTTCAACCAGATCGCCTTCCGCCACTCCCTCGGCCAGCCGCTCTCGGCGGAACATCTGGACGATCTGCTCAACCAGCTGACCCGGGCCAATATCGAACGGCGGGTTCGCGTCGAGGACATCCTGAAATTCGTCTCGCGCCACTACAATGTGACGCGCACCGACCTTTTGTCGGCGCGCCGCACCCGGACCATCGTGCGGCCACGTCAGATCGCCATGTATCTCGCCAAGACCATGACGCCGCGCTCGCTCCCCGAGATCGGCCGGCGCTTCGGCGGCCGCGACCACACCACGGTGCTGCACGCGGTGCGCAAGATCGAGGGCGAGCGCGCCAATGACGAGAAGCTGTCGGAGGAACTCGATCTGATCCGCCGGATGATCGAGGAATAGGCCCCGTCCAGATCCCGGTCCGGTACCGCACGCGGCGGTCGGCGCGCGATGCAGCGCGCCGCTTGAGCTAGAAAGCCGCCGCTTTTGGCTTTCCATGTGCGGTGCAAATCATTAAGACCATCGAACCCGGAACCGGCGCCGCCTCCCGTGGCGCCTGCCCCGAACAAAACGGCCTTCGTCATGCGTATCATCATCGAACGATCCAACCTCCTGAAGTCGTTGGCCCACGTCCACCGGGTCGTGGAACGCCGCAACACCATCCCGATTCTTTCGAACGTGCTGTTGAAGACCGAGGACGGCGCGCTTCGCCTGAAGGCCACCGATCTCGACCTGGAGATCACCGAAAGCGTCGCGGCCACCGGCGAGCAGGAAGGCGCAACGACGGTCCCGGCGCATCTGCTCTACGACATCGTGCGCAAGCTGCCGGACGGCGCCGAGGTCAAGCTGTCGACCAATGCCGACGGCAACCAGATGACGGTCTCGTCGGGCCGCTCGAATTTCCGTCTCCAGTGCCTGCCCGAATCGGACTTTCCCGATATCACCGCCGGAACGCTGAGCCACGCCTTCACGATCAAGGCGGCGGAATTCGCGCGGCTGATCGACCGGACGCATTTCGCCATCTCCACAGAGGAGACTCGCTACTATCTCAACGGCATCTTCCTCCACACGATCGAAGCGGACGGCGACCTCAAGCTGCGGGCGGTTGCCACCGACGGCCATCGCCTGGCGCGCGCCGAGATGGCGGCGCCGGCCGGGTCGGAGGGCATGCCCGGAATCATCATACCGCGCAAGACCGTGGGGGAGCTGCAAAAGTTGCTCGGCGACGGCGAGGACGACGCGGCGATCGAGGTCGAACTGTCCGACGCCAAGATCCGCGTGACGATCGGCCCGGTCGTCCTGACCTCGAAGCTGATCGACGGCACGTTTCCCGACTATCAGCGCGTCATCCCGCAGAACAACGACAAGGCGCTCACCCTCGACCGGCAGAGCTTTTCGGCCGCCGTCGACCGCGTGTCGACGATTTCGTCCGAGCGCGGACGCGCGGTCAAGCTCGCGGTCAGCGATTCCCAGCTGACCCTCACCGTCAACTCGCCCGATTCGGGCACAGCGACCGAGGAACTGGCGGTCGGCTACGATTCCGATGACATCGAGATCGGTTTCAACGCGCGTTATCTTCTCGACATCACCGCCCAGCTCACCGGCGACGAAGCCGTCTTCATGCTTGCCGATGCCGGTTCCCCCACGCTCATCAAGGACGGCGGCGACGACGCCACACTTTACGTCCTGATGCCGATGCGGGTCTGACTGCCGCCACGGTCTTGACCGGGAAACCCCAAACCGGCGACGCAGCTGGGACACAATCCGGCTTACCGGTTGTCCGACTGAGCGAATTGCGGCTTGCCGATTTTCGCAATTACGAGACCCTGCGCCTGACCTTCGACCGGGGCTTCGTCGCCTTCGTCGGCGATAACGGCGCTGGCAAGACCAATCTCATCGAGGCGGTGTCGCTGCTGACGCCGGGACGCGGCCTGCGCCGAGCGACCTATCAGGACATCGCGCGCAAGGGCGCCAGCGGCGGGTTTTCCATTCGCGCCGGGCTGGTTTCGCTCCACGGTGAGACAGACGTCGTCACCAAGGTCCAACCCGATCCGGCTGGTCCGGCAACGCGGACGGTGCGGATCGACGAGACTGCTGCCAAGAGCGCCGACGAACTGCTCGACCTGTTGCGCATTCTCTGGCTGACACCGGCAATGGACGGGCTGTTTACCGGCCCGACGGGTGACCGCCGCCGCTTCCTCGACCGCATGGTGCTGGCGGTCGATCCGACCCATGGCCGCCGCGCGGTGAACTACGAGCGCGCCATGCGCTCGCGCAACCGGCTGCTTTCGGACAACCGCATGGATGATTCCTGGCTGAGCGGAATCGAAGCACAGATGGCCGATCTCGGCGTCGCAATGGCGCTGGCGCGGGCCGAACTCGTCGGAATGCTGGTCGGGATGATCGACCAGTCCGGCGCCGACAATCCCTTCCCCAGGGCAGGCCTCGATCTGGCGTCCGGCTATGGCGATAGCGATCTGTCCCGTCCCTCGGCCGATATCGAGGACGAGGCACGCACGCGGCTGCGCGCCGGTCGCCATGCCGACCGGGCCGCCGGCCGCACTCTGCTCGGCGCTCACCGGGCAGACCTTTCCGTCGTCCACCAGGCCAAGGCGATGCCGGCGGCGCTGTCCTCGACCGGCGAGCAAAAGGCGCTGCTCATCGGCCTGGTGCTGGCCCATGCCCGGCTGGTCGCCGCCGTCTCGTCGCTGCCGCCGATCCTGCTGCTTGACGAGATCGCCGCCCATCTCGATCCCGGTCGCCGGGCGGCGCTGTTCGATCTGATCGCCGAGCTTGGCGTACAAGCCTTCATGACCGGCACCGATGCGAGCCTGTTTGACGCCCTCGGCGACAGAGCCCAGATGCTGGAGGTGACGGCGGGCACGATCCGCCCAGCCGCCGCGACCGGTGCGACCGGTGCGACAAGTGCGGAATCGGAGCAAGGACGATGAGCGACAAGCCTCTCGACGCCCAGGAACTTGAACGCTATGCCCGCCACATCGTGCTGCCGGAAATCGGTGGGCCGGGCCAGCAGAAACTGAAACGGGCGCGGATCCTCGTCGTCGGCGCCGGCGGCATTGGCTCACCGGTCGTCTTCTATCTCGCGGCGGCCGGGATCGGCACGATCGGCATCGCCGACGACGACACGGTGTCGCTATCGAACCTGCAGCGTCAGGTGCTGCACCGGACCGCCGATGTCGGCCGGTCGAAGCTCGACAGCGCCACGGACGCGGTCGCGGAACTCAACCCGCATGTCACGGTCGTGGCCCATCCTCTGCGCCTCGACGCCGACAACGGCCGCGACATCGTCGCCGGCTACGACCTCGTCATCGACGGCTCGGACAATTTCGCCACCCGCTACGCCATGGCCGATGTGTGTGCGGCCGCGCGCCGGCCGCTGGTCACCGCCGCGGTCAACCGATTCTCGGGCTCGCTGACCGTGCTGAAGCCGTACGAGGCCAACACGGACGGGCAGCCGAATCCGGGCTATCGCGATCTCTTCCCCGAAGCGCCGCCGGCCGGGCTGGTGCCGTCCTGCGCCGAGGCCGGTATTCTCGGCGTCACCCCGGGCGTCCTCGGCACGCTCGCCGCCAGCGAGGCGATCAAGCTCGTCTGCGGGGTCGGCGAGCCGCTGGTCGGGCGGTTCCTCATGATCGATCTTCTGACCATGCGCATCGAGGAAATCCGCTACCGCCGGCGACACGGGCCTTCCGTATCGCCGTAAGGAGACCTATCGGAATCGGACTCGGCGTCCTTGCGGATGCCGAGCCTTGGGTCGCCGTCCGTGCCTCAGCGCAGGTGATGGACCTCCTGCAGCCCGTAGACTGGCGTTTCGAGTCCCTCCATCCGGGCCTTCAGCTGCAGCGACAGATAGAGCGAATAGTGCCGCGACTGGTGCAGATTGCCGCCGTGGAACCAGAGATTGTCCTGCTGCGTCGGCTTCCAGATGTTGCGCTGTTCGCCCTCCCAGGGCCCCGGATCCTTCGGCGTGTCGGAGCCAAGGCCCCAGACCTTGCCGACCTTGTCCGCCACTTCCTGGCTGATCAGATCGGCGGCCCAACCGTTCATCGAGCCGTAACCGGTGGCATAGACGATCAGATCGGCCGGCAATTCCGTCCCATCCTTGAACGCCACACCGGTTTCGGTGATCTCCTCGATCTCGACGCCGCTCTTCAGCTTGATCTTGCCGTCGATGATCAACTGGCTCGCGCCGACATCAATGTAATAGCCCGAGCCGCGGCGCAGATATTTCATGAACAGGCCGGAATCGTCGCTCCCATAGTCGAGCATGAAGCCCGCCTTCTCCAGGTCGCGATAAAAGTCCGCGTCGACCTCGCGGATCTTGTCGTAGACCGGAATCTGGAACTCGTGGAGAATCCGGTAGGGCAGCGACGCGAAGATCATGTCGGCCTTGTTGGTGGTGACGCCGCTCTCGACCGCCCGCTCGGAGTACAAATCGCCGAGGCCGTACTCCATCAGCGAGTCCGACCGCACGATGTGGGTAGTCGAGCGCTGCACCATGGTGACGTCGGCGCCGGCCTCATAGAGCGCGGCACAGATGTCGTGGGCGGAATTGTTCGAGCCGATGACGACGGCCTTCTTGCCCTTGTAGGCGTCGGGACCGGGATGCTTGGAAGAATGGTGCTGCTCGCCCTTGAAGCGGTCCATGCCCTTGAAGTCCGGGACGTTGGCCTTGCCCGACATGCCGGTCGCCAGCACTAGCTGCTTCGGGCGAAGCGTCACCTCTTCGCCATCGCGATCGACGACGACGGTCCACTCGCCGGTCGCTTCGTCGCAGGAAGCGCTCTTGCAGGTCGTCTTCGACCAGTAATTGAGCTCCATGATCTTGGTGTACATTTCCAGCCAGTCGCCGATCTTGTCCTTCGGCGCGAAGACCGGCCAGTTCTTCGGAAACTCCAGATAGGGCAGATGATCGTACCAGACCGGGTCGTGCAGGCAGAGCGACTTGTAGCGCTTGCGCCAGGAATCGCCCGGCCGATCGTTCCGCTCGACGACGATCGTCGGCACGCCGAGCTGGCGCAGCCGCGCGCCCAGCACGATGCCGCCCTGGCCGCCGCCGACGATCACTACATAGGGCTGCGTCTTGTAGCCGAGCTCGGCCGCTTCCTGCTCCTGCTTCTCGAGCCAGGATTTCCGGTTCATCGACGAGCCGTGCTCGGCGCCCATCGGCCGGCGATGGTGCATCGGCTCCTCGAATCCCTTCAGCTCGGTCATCGCGGTCAGCAGGGTCCAGGCCTTGCCGTCCTTCAACCGCAACAGGCCGTTGCCGCGCGCGACGCCGGTCTCGAAGGCGATCCAGGCCGTGGTCACGCCGCCATCCTCGGTCGGCTCCTCGGCGATCTGAAAGTTGTTCGGCTTCACCGCATCCAGTTGCGACGACAGCATGTCACGCACGCCGCCAGGCCCCTCGACGGTCTTGATGTTCCAGGTGAAGGTCACGAGATCCCGCCAGAAGCTCGTCGCCGCGAACAGATCCGCCGCCGCGTCGACATCGCCCGTCGACAATGCGCCTTCGAACGCGCTCAACCATCTTTCGACGGATTTTCGGGCTTCGCTCTTTCCGGCCGCCGGCCGTTCCAGCGTTTCGCTCATTGTTCCGCTCCATGTTCCACCCGTGCCCTCGTCAAGAGTTCACCGCCGGGAGCGCGCTGTCCATCCGTTTTTGAAAAATGCCGCCGGGCCGTCCGCGCGGGGAAGGACGTCACCGATCGGCAAGATTACTTCTCGCAGAGCTTGCGGCGGCCGCGATAGGGCTGGAACGTGCAATCGGAAGTCCGGAAGGACCGGTACGCGCGCGAACAGGCCCGGACGTTGCACTGCGGCGCCCCGGCGCTCTCGCCGGCGATCATCTCGGCGATGCTGGCCGGACGCGAAGGCGTCTCCGCCGCCGGTTCCATCGGCGCAGAATCAGCAGGGGCGGTCGGCGCCGCGGCCACCGGTTGCATCGCTCCGGCGGCCTGCTCCATGAAGCTCTTCCAAATCGTCGCCGGCAATTGTCCACCGGTCACGCCGTCCATCGGCGTGCCGTCGTCATTGCCGACCCAGATGCCGACGGTCAGCGCCTCGTTGAAGCCGACGAACCAGGCGTCGCGCGATTCCTGGCTGGTCCCGGTCTTGCCGGCGGCGAAGCCGTCGAGCGCCGCCGCCTTGCCGGTTCCCTTGTCGACAACGAGCTTGAGCAAGCCGACAAGGGGATCCTGCAAGGGCCCCAGTTCACGCTCCGGGCGCTTCGATGGGCCGATGCGAAAGCTCTGGCCGGCGCCGTCGACGGCGAAGGAGGCGATCCCCCAGGGCTCGATCGGCGTGATCCCGGCGCGCACCGAGGCATAGGCCCCTGTGAGATCGAGAAGCGTGACCTCGGACGCGCCGAGGGCAAGGCTCGGCGTTTCGGTCAGGTCCGCGTCGATGCCGAGATCGCGGGCGGCGGCCGCGACCTTGTCGATGCCGACATCCATCGCGAGGCGCACCGTCGCCGCGTTCAGGGATCGGGCGAACGCCTCGGCCAGCGTGACCCTGCCGCGATATTTGCCGCTATAGTTCTCCGGCTTCCAGCCATCGATCTCGATCGGCGCATCCTCGATACGGTCATTCGGCGAGAGGCCGGCGCGCAGCGCGGCGTAATAGACGAACAGCTTGAAGGTCGAGCCTGGCTGACGCTTGGCGGCGACCGCGCGGTTGAATTTGGAAGCGGTATAATCGCCACCGCCGACCATGGCGACCACCGCTCCGTCGGGCCGCAGCGCGACGAGCGCTGCCTGGCCGACGCCCTTTTCGGCACCCCGCGCGGCGAGGGCCTCGGACACGACTTGCTCCGCCGCGGCCTGAAGCTCCGGGACCAGCGTGGTCTTGACCTCGATGCTGCCGCGAAACGGGCCGGCGATCTCACGAGCATCGGAGATCACCCAGTCGGCGAACCAGGAGCCGCCGCCCATGTCCGGTCGGCTGGGGCTGAGCTGTGTCGAACCAAGCTTGGCCGCCGCGATTTCCGACGGCTCGAGGTATCCGGCATCGCCCATCGCATTCAATACGACGCCAGCGCGCTCCTTCGCTCCCTCCAGATTTTCCAATGGGTTGAGCTGCGACGGCGCCTTGATCAGGCCGGCCAGCATGGCACTTTCGGCCAGTGTCAGTTCGCCCACCGACTTGTCGAAATAGACCCGCGCGGCGGCCGGCATCCCGGTCGCGCCGGCGCCCAGATAGACATTGTTGAGATAGCGCGCGAGGATCTCGTCCTTGGACAGGCGCGTCTCGATCCAGAACGCCAGGAAGGCTTCCTGGATCTTGCGCTTCAGCGTGCGATCCCGCTCCAGATAGCTGATCTTGAGGAATTGCTGGGTGATCGTGCTGCCGCCTTGCACCACCTCGCCGGCGAAGAGATTGCGGGTCAAAGCCCGCGCGACACCACGAAAATCAAGCCCCCAATGCCGGTAGAAGCGGCGATCCTCAATGCTGAGGACGGCCTCGACCAGATGGTCGGAAAATTCGTCCAGCGGCGCGTAGCTCCCCTGATAGGGGCCTTGCTGCACCAAGGCCTGACCATCGGCCGCCTGCAGAACCACCACCGGCTCGCCGGTTCCCTCGGCGATTTCGGCGAACGGCACGTCGTAGAGCGCCCAGGCGGCGACTCCTGACAAAAGCAGGAAGCCGGCGACGAAGACGACGCCCAGAATGGATGCGACGCGGCCGACGCTCCAGGTTCGCCGGACGGGTCGATTGCGCCAGTTCGCGCGAAACGTCTTCGCCCGCGCGCCGGTCGCGGCGGCCAGTCCGCGCCAGTCGGTGTCTCGGAGCGATTGCGAGGTCCTGGCGCTGAACCGGCTCAGGCCTCGGCCGGCCTGACGTCCCAGCACGGCGGCTTTGGCGGCGAGCCACCGTCCGAGCCGTGCAAGGTCGGCCATCAGCGCCTTGCGAAAGACGGCAAAAGCCTCACCCGTCTGCGCCGCCGGAACCGGCGCATTGTGATCGCTACCGGTCGAACCGCTCTCCCCGGAGGCCCGCGAGGGGCCATGATCATCGTTCGCGTCCGGCATCAAATCTCACTCGTTTTACAGGCAACGCGGCATATGGCGCTGGCGGACTGGGAATAGTCGCGCGCGGGGGATGTTTGAAAAAACGTACTATTACGCGCCCCATTCCTAGCCGAACAAGGCCGAACGAAGAAGGCGGCAAGCGTTCGATGAACCCTTTCCAAAAAAGCCCTCCTGCAATTCGCAACGAGTCTGTAACCGCTTCATGCGGACGTCGGCAGCGTCCGTCAATCCGCGCCCAGCACAAATTGACCGGCACAGGCGCCGAGGCTCGGTGGGGTAAGGGAGATTTCCATTGACGGTGGAGGGCAAGCGAAAGGATTGACGCCGTCACGGGGCCGACTGGGGCAGAAGCAATTTCGCCAGGGTTCGTGCAGGGACGCTGTCTCTATGTCGCTAATCGACTACGCGAAAAGGAAGTCCGCTTCGGTCAGTTGCCCTTCGCCGATGCCTTGGAAAAGAATGCTGGACAAGTCAAACGTAGCGAGGGTCCCTATCGAATTGCTCGCGAAAGCAAGGTCTTGGAACGTCAGAGTTCCCGAATAAAGGAATGAGATGACGTCTTCACCGATTGAAAAATCACCTATGGTATCGTTTCCGGAACCCGGTCTGTACGTGAAGATATCCCTGCCCGACCCTCCAAAAAGAGTGTCATCACCCGCATCTCCGAAGATCAGGTCGTCGCCGCCCAGACCGTAGATCAAATTGGCGCCGGCATCCCCGTAGATCTTGTCGGCGAACTGGCTGGCAATGACACCCTCAATGCCAATGAAACTGTCGCCTGCCGCATCTCCCGTCCCGGCGATCCGACCGGACAGATCGACGGTCAACCCCACCGCTGAATCGCTGTAGTAGACCAAATCGAAACCATCGCCGCCATCGAGCCGGTCCGCCCCGGGACCGCCTCGCAGATTGTCGTTGCCCGCATCGCCATACAGGCTGTCATTGCCGTCGCCGCCATGGAGATTGTCGCGGCCGTCACCACCATAGATGGTATCATCCCCGGCATCCCCGAAGATCAGGTCATCGCCGCCCAGACCGTAGATCAAATTGGCGCCGGCATCCCCGTAGATCTTGTCGGCGAACTGGCTGGCAATGACACCCTCAATGCCAATGAAACTGTCGCCTGCCGCATCTCCCGTCCCGGCGATCCGACCGGACAGATCGACGGTCAACCCCACCGCTGAATCGCTGTAGTAGACCAAATCGAAGCCATCGCCGCCATCGAGCCGGTCCGCCCCGGGACCGCCTCGCAGATTGTCGTTGCCCGCATCGCCATACAGGCTGTCATTGCCGTCGCCGCCATGGAGATTGTCGCGGCCGTCACCACCATAGATGGTATCATCCCCGGCATCCCCGAAGATCAGGTCATCGCCGCCCAGACCGTAGATCAAATTGGCGCCGGCATCCCCGTAGATCTTGTCGGCGAACTGGCTGGCAATGACACCCTCAATGCCAATGAAACTGTCGCCTGCCGCATCTCCCGTCCCGGCGATCCGACCGGACAGATCGACGGTCAACCCCACCGCTGAATCGCTGTAGTAGACCAAATCGAAGCCATCGCCGCCATCGAGCCGGTCCGCCCCTGCACCCCCTTGGAGATTGTCGTTGCCCGCATCGCCATACAGGCTGTCATTGCCGTCGCCGCCGTAGAGATTGTCGCGGCCGACACCGCCATAGATGGTATCATCCCCGGCATCCCCGAAGATCAGGTCATCGCCGCCCAGACCGTAGATCAAATTGGCGCCGGCATCCCCGTAGATCTTGTCGGCGAACTGGCTGGCAATGACACCCTCAATGCCAATGAAACTGTCGCCTGCCGCATCTCCCGTCCCGGCGATCCGACCGGACAGATCGACGGTCAACCCCACCGCTGAATCGCTGTAGTAGACCAAATCGAAACCATCGCCGCCATCGAGCCGGTCCGCCCCGGGACCGCCTCGCAGATTGTCGTTGCCCGCATCGCCATACAGGCTGTCATTGCCGTCGCCGCCATGGAGATTGTCGCGGCCGTCACCACCATAGATGGTATCATCCCCGGCATCCCCGAAGACCAGGTCGTCGCCGCCCAGACCGTAGATCAAATTGGCGCCGGCATCCCCGTAGATCTTGTCGGCGAACTGGCTGGCAATGACACCCTCAATGCCAATGAAACTGTCGCCTGCCGCATCTCCCGTCCCGGCGATCCGACCGGACAGATCGACGGTCAACCCCACCGCTGAATCGCTGTAGTAGACCAAATCGAAGCCATCGCCGCCATCGAGCCGGTCCGCCCCGGGACCGCCTCGCAGATTGTCGTTGCCCGCATAGCCATACAGGCTGTCATTGCCGTCGCCGCCATGGAGATTGTCGCGGCCGTCACCACCATAGATGGTATCATCACCCGCATCTCCGAAGATCAGGTCGTCGCCCCCCAGACCGTAGATCAAATTGGCGCCGGCATCCCCGTAAATGAGGTCGGCGAACCGGCTTGCCACAACACCTTGGATCGCAATGTAGATATCGCCCGCGGCCTCTCCCGTCCCGGTAATCCGACCGGAAAGATCGATGAGCAGTCCAATCGGCGACTGGCTGTAGTAGACTATATTGAAGCCATCACCGCCATCGAGCAGGTCCGCCCCGGGACCGCCTTGGAGATTGTCGTTGCCAGCATCGCCATACAGGCTGTCATTGCCCTCGCCGCCGTAGAGATTGTCCTGGCCCTCGCCGCCGTGAATCTCGTCGTCGCGTGCGGATCCGAGCACCAGATCATTGCCCTTGCCAGCAAAAACACGCTCGATTTCTGTTCTCGGCGTCGAATAGATCGACACGATGCCATTCGAGAAGCTGCCGTCTCGCAAAGCGATCGTGGTCGAGACGGTCATGCCCCTTGCGTCTATCGTATCGAATCCTCCGGTGTCGTGGACTGGCGACATAGCCAGAGATGTATCAGAAAAGACATAGGTGTCATCGCCGCTGCTTTCGGGCTGGCCAAGAACCCGGATATCGAAGCTTGACAGTGAGTAGATCGTCGCGCCCGGAACGGATAGGCTGATGCTGAGCTGTCGCGCCATGGTAGGGTCGTCAGACGTATTTGCGTAGCCGAGCGCGCCGATGAGCGTTTCCACGGCGGCCAACGTCGCAGCGGATGTCAGAGAGACGGAGAGCTGCGAGCCGCCATTTCCTCCCGTCGCCGTACCGATTACTGATCCTTTGAACATGACGTTCGCACCGACGACGGAAATTCCGTCGCGGGCCATGATGGACAGGTTGTCCTCCACACCACTTCCTGAACCAAACCTGGCATCGAGCGTCACGCCATCGAACGACGAGACGGGCAAGTCGCTCAGGTCGAGCGCGATGACGAGAGGGTTGACCCGCGCGTTGACATCGTCCTCCATGAAACTCCTTGAGCCGTTCGGACTCAATGAAATCGAGATGTTGTCCAGCAGCAACGAGCCAGTCGCCCAGACACCCGATGAAAGATCGTTGCCAAGAAAAATGAAGATCCCCATATCGAGTATCTCGGACGAAAGGGCATGAGCGATCGTCGGCGACACCGCGTATGTAGAGGTTCTGCTCGGATTGCTTCCGAGAGGCGTCCAGTCGGCATCGTGGCTCGATAGATTTAACGCCACATGCGACCAAGAATTCGGTGAAAGTTGGTTCTCTATTGGGACCGAGCTGAGGATATAGTTGACCGCTCGCCCCAAATAGCGATCGTACGCCTGAAACCAGAAATTGAGGTGGGCCTGTGGAGGAAGCACAAGATCGACAACACCAATGTCGAACGAAAAGCTCGCTCCGTTGTAGTTAAAGGATCGCCCGGCTGCCCCGAACAGTGCATCGACATACGCATACGCGTTGAGATGGAGGTAGCCTGCCCCCGGCGCATAATGATTGGGATCGAGCCACCACGGCCCGGTGGACGCGATCCACGAATTACCCGCGCCGTCTGTCTGGAGAGCCAAAGGAACGCCATGCCCGCCATCCAGCGGGTCCGTCAGCCAGGGGCTTGCATTGACAGCCGAGTCGAAGTTTTCCTGATAGACGACGCGCGGTTTTACGAAAGCCAGATCAGACGAGGCATCCTGCTGCCAAGCCATCGAACCCTCCAACGAGCCGAATTGCACGTTTAACGCGATCAGCCGGCCACCTACTATCTGCCTCCGTTATTTGGTCGAAAGCAAGGCGCTTATTTGTGCGTCTTCCCTCGCGAGCGGATTGATGCATCGGCGCATCTGCGAATGCATCTTGAACCGCGAGCGATGTATCGCGGCGGCCGTCAAGGTCAGGCTGACCTCAATGGATGAACACGCGCCCTGCCAAGGGGCGTCCGCGTCGGCCGAGCTCTTCAAAAATCGCCGGGCAGGATGCGATCGGGAGGGCGATGGCCGTCCATCAGCGTGTGGATGTTGATGATGACCTTCTCGCCCATCTCGATCCGGCCCTCGATCGTCGCCGAACCCATGTGCGGCAGGAGGACGACGCGGTTCTCCTCGGCGAGACGCACCAGCTTGCGGTCGATCGCGGGTTCTTCCTCGAACACGTCGAGCCCGGCCCCGGCGATGCGATCTTCCTGCAGCAGCTTCACCAATGCCCGTTCGTCGATGATCTCGCCGCGGGCGGTGTTGACGATGAACGCGTGCGGCTGGATCAGCGCCAGGCGCCGCGCCGACAAGAGATGATAGGTCGCCGGCGTATAGGGGCAGTTGACCGAGAGGATATCCATGCGGGCGAGCATCTGGTCGAGGCTCTCCCAATAGGTCGCGCCGAGTTCGGCCTCGGTCTTGGGGTCAACCCGCCGCCGGTTGTGATAATGGATTTCGAGACCGAACGCCTTGGCGCGACGCGCCACGGCGGTGCCGATGCGGCCCATTCCCAAAATACCGAGCTTCTTGCCCCAGATCCTCCGCCCGACCATCCAGGTCGGCGACCAGCCGGGCCAACGCTCGCTGCCGAGAAGGCGCGTGCCGCCCTCGACCAGCCGGCGCGGCACCGCGAGAATCAACGCCATCGTCATGTCCGCGGTGTCCTCGCTGAGGACGTTCGGCGTGTTGGTGACGAAAAGATTTCGCGCCAACGCCGCCTCGACGTCGATGTTGTCGACGCCATTGCCGTAGTTGGCGATCAGCTTGAGGCGCGGGCCGGCCTGTTCGATCACCGCGCGGTCGATCCGGTCGGTGACGGTCGGGACCAGCACGTCGGCCTCGCGGACGGCGGCGACCAGCGCATGCTGCTCCATCGGCCGATCGGTTTCGTTCAGCCGCGTGTCGAAGAGTTCGCGCATGCGCGCCTCGATCGGCGCCGGTAGCTTGCGCGTGATGATCACCAGCGGCTTCTCGCGCTTCGTCATCGGTCGCAATCCTTTGCACTCAAGACGTTGTTAACCGAAACGGACGATCATTCGATCCGAGAGCCGAGGCCTCTCTCCTAGCAAGGCGGGGATGTGAAAACAAAGGGTTTCCCTCCGCCGGCAGAACAGCCTCGGCATCAGTTCGCGCATCGGCCGTCGGCCGTCCGAGCACCGCATCGTATTGTCCGGAGTTTCTCAATGCCGCTCGCAGCACCCATCCGTCGCTCGCTCCTATCTTTTATCGGCGCCGCCATGCTGGTGACCGGCGCGATCCCGTTTACGGCCGCGCAGGCGGTCGAGACCGGGCCCGTCTCGAAGCTGCCGCTGCCGCGCTACGTCAGTCTGAAGGCAAGTCGGGTGAATCTTCGCATCGGACCCGGCCGCGACTATCCGGTGAGCTGGCTCTATCTCAAAGTCGGCCTGCCGGTCGAAGTCATCCAGGAATACGACCTGTGGCGACGGATTCGCGATTCGGAAGGCACCGAGGGCTGGGTCTACTACTCGCTGCTGTCCGGTCATCGCACCTCCATCGCCGCGCCGTGGCTGAAGGGCAAGGCAACGCTGATCGACATCCACATGAGCCCGGCGACCGACGCGCCGCTGGTGGCGCGAATCGAGCCGGGCGTGGTCTCGGCCGTGTCGGAGTGCACGGCCGGTTGGTGCTCGGTCGAGGTCGCCGAGCGTAGCGGCTACGTGCGTCAGCAGGAAATCTGGGGGGTCTATCCGGACGAAACGTTCGAATAGGCGTGCGGTGCGGCCAACGCGCCGAAGCCCGGTATCACTGTTGCGGTACCGGGTCTGGCCGCCGCATCAGATCGGGCCGCGGGCGAGACATCTCGCTGCCGCGACACGAAACGGCAAACGGCCGCAGGTTCGGGAGTTCTATTCCGCGGCGATAGCGTCGGCCCGTTTGCGGCGGAGCCGGACGACCACATCGACATTGACGATTTCCATGCCTTCGGGCGCTTCGGGCAACTGCTCGAGCCGCAGGCCGCCATCGGGAATGTCGATCATCACGTTCTCGTCCTCGACAAAGAAGTGATGGTGGTCGGAGGTATTGGTGTCGAAATAGGTGCGCTGGCCTTCAGCCGAGAGCGGCCGCACCAGACCGGCGTCGGTGAACTGGTGAAGCGTGTTGTATACGGTTGCGAGCGACACCGGTTCGCCCGCCCCATGCGCCTCTTCGTGCAGCTCCTCGGCGGACAGATGCCGGTCACCGGAGCCGAACATCAGATTGCAGAGGGCGACGCGTTGGCGGGTCGGACGCAGCCCGACCGAGCGCAGACGCTCGAACACACAGAAGCTTTGGGTGCGCGGCCGGTTTTCCATCGCTGAATGCCACCAATTTTGTATCTTGTTCAAGCTGGGGAACGCGGCGTCTGCCACGCTCTTTCGGCTTATATACGTGATGTCGGGCGCCGCGACAAATGCCGCTCGGCATCTGATCCTGGTCAATCAGTACGGAATGCAAGCGGAAAGCCGGATACCATTTTTGGTCCCATGCTAGCCGCATGTCCGCCGCAGGTTGTCCAGCGCCTTGCCGGACCCGGTGAGCGGAATGGTGTAGCGGCCGGCCGGGCCGGAGATTTCCGCGCTGCGCCCCTTGCGCAACGCCGCGATCAATTCGGCGAGACCGGCGGGCGAGCCGCGACTGACCAGGACGGACGTTCCTTGCGCTTCGCCCTCGCGAGCGGTCGCCTCATACAGAAAGGCCGTTCCGTCGACGCTCACTCCGACCGTATAGCGGTCGCCATCCTGCAACCCGCCGGGAAACCCGGAAAAGATCATCGCGACCTTGCCATCGGGACCGCAGCGGAAGGACAGACCGGTATAGTCGCCCGCAACGGCGAAGCCCGCGGCTCCGTCCGACCCCGTCCAGCTCTGCGCCCTGGCCGGCAAGGCCGCGACCGCGGCGGCAACGATGACGGTACAGGCCAGAATGGCGAGGCCAGCCGTTTCGCGTCCTTTCACGGGCTTGTCTCCTTGGCGGCGGCATGAAATGCGACGTCGATACCCGACGCCTCTATCGAAGTTTGCCCGAGCGAGCATACATAGCGGCGACAATGAAGCGCGGCCGCGCCGGTCAGGTGCCGGTCGCTGATACGGGCGGTTTCCAGCCGCGCGACAGGCGTGCTAAGGGCGCATCCGAAACGGACGTCAAACAGCCGGGAACTTGAGGGCGGATACGAACGGACCATGGCAACAGCAAAGACCTCCTTCGACTACGACGATATCATCGCCTGCGCCAACGGCCAGTTGTTCGGCGAAGGCAACGCGCAATTGCCGCTGCCGCCGATGTTGATGGTCCACCGGATCACGGACGTTTCGGAAACCGGCGGCGAGCACGGCAAGGGCTATATCCGCGCTGAGTTCGATGTCACCCCCGACCTGTGGTTCTTTCCCTGCCATTTCGTGGGCAATCCGGTCATGCCCGGCTGCCTCGGTCTCGACGGGATGTGGCAATTGACCGGCTTCTATCTGGGGTGGCTGGGAGAAAAGGGCCGTGGCATGGCCCTGTCGACTGGCGAGGTAAAGTTCAAGGGCATGGTCACGCCTGAGACGAAACTCCTCGAATACGGCATCGATTTCAAGCGGGTGATGCGCGGACGCTTGGTTCTCGGCATCGCGGATGGCTGGCTCAAGGCCGATGGCGAGACCATCTACCGTGCGAGCGACCTGCGGGTCGGCCTGGCACAAGACAAGGCGGACTGAAACGGGGACCCGGCGGTGATGGCAGTCGATCGCACTGTGGCAGGCGGAGTTCTGGCGCCAGCGGGACAAGCCGCCATCTCCCCCAATTCAAAAGGGCAAAAGACATGAGACGCGTCGTTGTAACAGGCATGGGGATCGTGTCCTCCATCGGGAACGATGCCGGCGAGGTTCTGACCTCCTTGCGAGAGGGACGCTCGGGCATCAGCCACGCGCCGGAATACAAGGAGCTCGGTTTTCGCTCCCATGTTCACGGCAAGCCGACGCTCGATCCGACGACGCTGCTCGACCGGCGGGCCATGCGGTTTCACGGCGGCGGTACCGCCTGGAACCACGTCGCCATGGATCAGGCGATCAAGGATGCCGGCCTCGAGGAGGGCGACATCTCCAACGAGCGCACCGGCATCATTATGGGCTCGGGCGGCTCGTCGACCCAGTCGATCGTCCAGGCCGCGGATGTGACCCGCGAGAAGGGACCCAAGCGCGTTGGCCCGACCGTGGTGCCGAAGGCGATGTCGTCGACGGCCTCGGCAACGCTGGCCACCTGGTTCAAGATCAAGGGCGTCAATTACTCGATTTCCTCGGCCTGCTCGACCTCGAGCCATTGCATCGGAAACGCCTGCGAGGCGATCCAGATGGGCAAGCAGGACGTCATGTTCGCCGGCGGCTGCGAGGATCTCCACTGGACGCTGTCGGTGCTGTTCGACGCCATGGGCGCGCTCTCCTCCGACTTCAACGACCGGCCTGAGATGGCGTCGCGTGCCTACGACAAGGCGCGTGACGGGTTCGTTATCGCCGGCGGGGCCGGCGTCCTCGTATTGGAGGAGTACGAACGGGCCAAGGCGCGCGGGGCGAACATCATCGCCGAGATCGTCGGTTACGGCGCGACGTCGGACGGTGCCGACATGGTCGCGCCTTCCGGCGAGGGCGCCGTGCGCTGTATGCGGCAGGCGATCGCCCATCTCGACGGCCCGATCGACTACATCAACCCACACGCGACCTCGACGCCGGTCGGCGACCGCATGGAGATCCAGGCGATCCGCGAGGTGTTCGGCGACACCATCCCGCCGATCTCCGGGACCAAATCGCTCACTGGCCATTCGCAAGGCGCCACCGGCGTCCACGAGGCGATCTATTCGCTGCTGATGATGCGGCATGGCTTCATCGCCAAGAGCGCACATATCGATGAGATCGACCCGGAATTCGCCGATATTCCGATCGTGCGGGAACGCATGGACGGGGTGACGCTTGACCGGGTGCTGTCGAATTCGTTCGGCTTCGGGGGCACCAATGCTTGCCTCGCCTTCCAACGCGTGACGGACTGAGGATTGAAGAGCACTATGGGCGACCTCATGGCAGGAAAGCGCGGGCTCATCATGGGCGTCGCCAATCGCAACTCCATCGCTTGGGGGGCCGCCAAGGCGCTGTCGGCGCAAGGGGCCGAGATCGCTCTCACCTATCAGGGCGAGGCGTTCGGGCGGAGGGTGAAGCCGCTGGCCGAAGAGATCGGCTGCAAGCTGGTCATTCCCTGCGACGTCGAGGATACGGCATCCCTCGACGCGGTCTTCGACACGCTGAATTCGGAATGGGGCTCGATCGACTTCGTCCTCCATGCCATCGCATTTTCCGACAAGAGCGAGCTCAAGGGCCTTTACGCCGACACCACGCGGGAGAATTTCACCCGCACCATGGTGATCTCCTGCTTCTCGTTCACGGAAGTCGCCAAGCGCGCCGCCGCCATCATGCACAATGGCGGCGCGATGGTGACGATGACCTATGGCGGCGCCGAACGGGTCATGCCGAACTACAACGTCATGGGGGTCGCCAAGGCGGCGCTGGAGGCCTCGGTGCGCTATCTCGCGGCGGATTTCGGTCCCCGCAACATCCGCATCAACGCTGTCTCGGCCGGGCCGGTCCGCACACTGGCCGGCGCCGGCGTCTCCGATGCGCGGCTGATGTTCAACTTCCAGCGGCGCAATGCGCCGATGCGGCGCAATACCTCGATAGACGAGGTCGGCGGCTCGGTTCTCTATTTGATGTCGGAACTCTCCAACGGCGTCACCGGCGAGATCCACTATGTGGATTCCGGCTACAACATCATGTCGATGCCTTCGCTTGAAGAACTCAAGGAGCAGGAACATCGCAAGGCCGTCATCGAGGGCGAGGACGACAGCGCCGAAGGCGGCAGTTAGGCCGCATTTTTCCACCACGCGGCGGTGTCAGATCGAGCGTATCCGCCGCCGGGATCGGCGGCGGCCCATCCGCGCCGCGCCATGGGCGCTAGCCCCGAAGGCCCAGCCGAGGCCGAATCCTGTCGCTGTCAGCACGAAACCGTCGATCGTGATTGGCAAAGCGGGACGATAATCGTTGCCGGCTCGCGCGGTAATCGCCCAGTCCAGATCACCCAGAACGACGAACGGCCGGAGCAGCGGCGCCGCGTCGACGAGATCACGGTAACGCCGCGCCAGCTCCTCGGAGCGTAATACCGTCGCGCTCATGAACTCACCGCTTTGATATAGGGATAGTTGCAGAGGGATTGGATGCGCTTGGGATCTTTGGTTGCGCGGTTCCAG